>CALXJH010000024.1 GCA_944388555.1 uncultured Clostridia bacterium | reverse complement strand
AAAATAAATAGTTAAATGCGCAATTTATTCCTTGCCACCAGCACAAACAATATAATCAAAAAATTTCTTTTGAATATTCTCATCCAGCTTTAATATCTGTGACAATCGTGCAGTGTGAAGTCCAGGGGCTAACTTATGTAACTCTGAAATAATCCCATATGACATTCTTAACCCTTCATCTCGGCCATAGTATTTCAATAACAATCCTATCCAAAGATACTCAGGCATACGACCATATGTCCATGATTTTTCATCTTCCAGCTCATGCATTTTGGGCAAAGAATTTATAGGAGTTATAAATTTTCCTTTTTGCAAAGTATGCTCTGATAGTTTCATCTTATATCTCATTTCACACCTCATTCTATGTCCGAAAATATATAGTAAATCATTTTATATTTTAATATATCATAAGAAAATCACGCAAGATTTTGATACTTATTGTATGTAGACTTATAGTATGCAATGCCATTATAATATAAAAGTAGGAGGATCGCAACTATGAATATAGTAAAAGTCTTTGGTGACAATTTAAAAAAATATCGTACAGCAATGGGTATATCTCAAGAAGCATTCGCTGAAAAATGTGGTATGCACCGCACTTATATAAGTGCTATCGAGTGTTACCGCAGAAGTATTTCTTTAGAAAATATTCAGCGAATAGCAGATGCCCTTGAAATTGAAACATATAAATTATTTTTGGAGGAATAAAAATGCCTACACATATATGCAACTACAAATTGCCAGATGGTAATCGTCAACAAAAGCGTCAGGCTCTTATATCTTGTTTTTTGAATGAAGAACCTGGTAGTGGCAGAGGTGATAATGCGTCTCGTTACCAATACAACGTTGAATCTTATGGCGATTACGGAATCTTTTTGAAGCGACCCACTCAACTGAATAAAGGGTTTGACTTTACTGTAAACATACAGGGAATGTACTTCAAAAAGAACAGAAGATATAGCAACCCCAGCCATAACGATATTTTTACTGCATTAATTTGCTGCAAAAACGAGTGCCCTAATGAATATGGTGCTGTTAAAGAAGCAATTATTTCTATTTACGAATGCAATGATATTGATTTATCACATATTAATGCATATTTTTTTGATTGCGAAGGTTTAACGCGCCCGATTCAAATAATTCTTTTAGCGATTAAGTGGCTTTTTATGGAGCAAGATTGTGCTTATTGGAATTATTCTGGTCGAAGAATGCTATTTGAAGGTCTTGCTGACCGCAATTTGATCTGATTTTACTTTCTAAATACAAATAAATATTCATGAGCGATCAGCAAGAAATTATATTTCACGCTATTAGTTTTCCAGTATCCTGTCGCCTTACAGTTGTGTTGTTCTTTTATGATAAGCTCTTTAAGTTTAAATCCTGTATCTTGAAATATTTTCATCACATCAAATGACATTGGAATCATACAGCCTTTTTGCCGAGTATCACCCATTAGAATAGCACAGAACTTGTCCTTTTTTAGCACACGGTAGCTTTCTGATGCAACCTTTTTCATTTCTTCCAAAAAATCCTTGACCTTTAACTGAGATAAATCATTTTTTAAGCCATCGCTATATTTAATAATATCAGCATAAGGTGGATGTGTACATATTAAATCTATGCTTTCATCAGGAACAAAATCAAGGTTTCTTGCATCGCCTTTTTTTATATATACCTTTCCTTTTGCAGGTTCATAATCAAAATTTGTTTTTTCTCTGCATCTGTCGAGCGCTGCATCATTCACATCGATACCGATTATATCTCTATTTAAAAGCTTTGCCTCAACAAGAGTAGTGCCACCGCCTGCGAATTGATCTAACACTAGATCTCCTTCTTGGGAATACCTGAGTATGATATTTCTTGGAATGTACGGTGACCAGTTTCCACGCCATTTTGCATCGTGCGTTGCCCAATCACCGCGTTTAGGGAACGACCAATGTGTAGTCATTTCAAGTTCAAAATCTTCCGGCTCCCATTTTTTTATCTTCTTTTCTGCCATTATTTAAAAACCTCTTTAATTATTCCGTTTTCCAAATCGTTAATATTATATATGTGTGGCATGATGTCAAATGTTTCTTCAAGATTATGTCTTGCACTTGTCCATCCGGCTCCATCCGTAAACCATACAAAAGTCACACCGTCAATAGTATCAACTTCCTGAGATATCTGTTTATAACTTCTTGCAGTTTCATTGAGCTTGGAACCACCGCTTGTATAACAATTTGTTTCTATAACATAAATTTGATTATCCGTCTTTATAACATAATCAAATCTTTTTTCTGTTTTTCCGGTATTGGAAATTGCGGATAAATCAATGTCCCATTTTTCTGTTATCTGATGAATATACATCTCTTTAAAATAATTTTCATCTTTTATAAATCCAGCTTTTTTTATGTAATCTTCAACCACATTTTCCATTAGATGTCCGCCACGATTTTTGCGGCCATTTGAATCCAACCCCGTTTCCACACCGGTTGCATAATCATATAAATTATTTATTATGTGTTTTTCAAGTAATTCAAACAAACCTGTTTTTCTCATAAATACGCAGTATTGTTCTATCGTTTGATTTGCCTCTTTAAAGGAATAAGTAAATTCACCATCCCCGTCAATGGCATAAATCTCATTCGTTCTTACTGCAAGCAATAAAGGAATGCACTTTAATGTTTCCGGATATTTTCCGACTAACTGTATAAATTCATCTTCTATGTTTTTTGAACCAATAAGTGAATTTAGTATATTTAATTCAACTTTGATTTTTTCTACATTTTTATAGATTTTTGGAAAATCAACATAATATCCATAATCAGCAATACTCGCTCTAAAAGTTGACAGCCATGCATTAAAATCTCTCATGATATGTACCTCTTCAATTTATTTTAATTTTTATACTTCCATCAGAATATGTCCAAACAGCATTCGTAGGTTTAAAAGAACCATCGTCAGCAATTAAACCAAATCTTTTATACGCTTCTGTAACTCTAGCAAAATATCTTCTTCCCTTATCAATCTTTAATTTATTCGTATAGCTGTCATTAAAACATACATTATATTCATAAATATTGTCATCTAGCTGTTCAATAATGGCTCTTGGTATAGGCAGTATACGTGCACGTATATCGTTACTCGAAATTTGCTTTTCTATTTGAATTTGATTTTTGAATTGGGTGTTTTCAGTATTAACTCTATTTTTATTTAAAAACTCATCCATAGCTGATTTGCTAAATTGAGGATTAAATACAAAACCAATTTCATTTTCAATACAACTAATAACCAAATCTTTACCATCTACTACAAGTATAGGTCTTTGAGGATCTAATTCATTCGCTTCGCTTTTAGCTTTATCAGACACCTTTGCAGTTGTAATAAAAATTCCCTTTCCATTTGAAAATGAGCCTCTCAAAGCCCTTATTTTTTCTGGAGATATATTTGATGTTGGTTTATATCTTTTAGCTTGTATATAATATTTATCAGCATCAGCTTGATTAAACTCACCAATACCTTTACGTATTGCAGTTAAATCTATTCCTCCATCATCTGAACGCTTTGTAACATAAACTTCATCTAGTCCTATTTTTTCAAGATAAGATTTCAAGAAATCTTCAAATACATATCCATTTTCAAAATAATTATAAAAATTGTTAATTATCTCATTGAACTGTTCAGATGATATTTCCGTATTTTTTCGCATAACTATCTCCTTAAAAATTCGATATTAAAAGCTCCTTTATCTTTCCTCTTGAATCACTATTGCAATTTATCATACGAGTAGCTTCAACTCTTTTTATTTTGTGAATTGCATAAATTTTGTCAAAGAAATCATCTTCTTCATTTGCGTTTTTAGGATCTGAGTTACTAACAACAACCATTGCTCCTTTGTCGCTAATTCTTTTAACAAAATTCGCAAGTTCTATCTGTTTTTCATCGTCAAATAAATTCTCTGTATATGCAGTAAAGCTTGCAGTTTCAGTTAACGGTCTATATGGAGGATCAAAGTATACAAAAGTGTTCTCATCTATGAAGTCATCAGATTTTTTATAATCTCCGCAAACAATTTTAACATTTTGCAATTTTTCCGACACTGCTCTAAGGTTTTTTTCATCACAAATAAGTGGATTTTTATATGCGCCCATAGGCACATTAAAAAGTCCTTTTCTGTTTACTCTGTAAAGGCCATTAAAACAAGTCTTGTTCAAGAAAATCATTAATGCTGCTTTTTCTATATTTCCAGTTTCATTACCATTAACTTTTATATCATTAAATCTGTTTCTTTTTTCGATATAATAATTTTTTCGATTATCTTTATCAAGAGGCACATATTCATTTTGGTACTTAATTAGCAATTTAACAAGCTCATCTATATGCTCTCTTACGATAACATATGTGTTAATAAGCTCTGCATTGATATCACTGATATATACTTCCTCAATATCATACTTGCTAAGAATATCAAAAAGTACCGCTCCGCCACCAACAAAAGGCTCTGCGTATTTAGTAATTTTGCCTTTTTCAAAAGGATAATATTTTTCAATTTCTTTTATTAGCTGACCTTTACCGCCTGCCCATTTCAAAAAAGGTTTTATAGATTTTTCATCATTTTTATTATAACGAGTACTTCTTGCATCAACAGGCTTTTTAGCATTCATGGGAATTAACCACATATTACCTATCATCTCAGCATTTGCAATTCTGTTTTCAGAACAGAGAATAGCTACGCGTCTTTGTGATATACCCCACTTAGCAGCCGCTTCTTTTGCAGACATCAATTCCATAGTTTTATTCTCCTTGTCTATTATAAGTAATATTATATTCTAAATCTGGAACAAAAGCAATACCATTTTAAAATTTTCTGCATTTCTCATGAAGATTTTATTTTTATTGATATAAAATGACGAAAACAGGCTTTTCCTTTTTGTTAAAATCAGAAAAGCCTGTTTTTATAGTTCATCGCTTTTAACGTGTGGTATATACAATCTCGGATAAAACAATCTCTTCTGCCCGTGCTTTAATGTTATTCATCCTTTGTACCCATTCCATTCGATTTTCTTTCTTCAATTCTTTGGTTACACCTTCGTTTTCAGCAAAGTAATCTATCAGCTCATTCAGCATTCTATAAGCTTCACGATTAAGTGCATAGAGATATTCATCCAGTTTGCCCTGCAGAATTAAAGCTGAATAGAAACCTTTGCGGTAATTTTTTATAAATTCTTTATGCAGTCTGCCGTACACTCCAAGCGGGCGGTGCTTCTTTGGTACTTCCACATTTGGATAGTAATAATCTCCGTGTCTTACATACTCAATTCCGTTTTCAATAAATATTTCTTTCATGGTTAAATCCTCCTTTTCATTTTGTCCCTAACCACCCAGACAGGAATGTGTCACATTCCTGTAAGGGCAATTAAGGGGAAACGTTATTTTACAATTTCCGAACGATCTCGCGATTTCGATTTTCCTGCAAGCTTCAAAATATCTTTAATCTTATCTATGCCGAGAAACGATTTTACCTTATCGTAATCTCTCAGCTGTGTATTTAATTTGTTGTTTTCCAAATTCAGATGCCACAGCCTTGATTTATAATTGTCATTTTCTTTGGTTAGAATTGTAATCATTTCCGCCGATTTTGATTCAGCTTTCTCTGCACGGTAACACCTGCGAGCAAGATTTTTAACAATGTCCAAAAGCTTTTTAAGCAGCGGTTCAACGTACTTAGATTTATACGTTTTTGCAGCCATTAAAGGTGACGGTTCTTTTAATAAAAAGTCCTCATCATCTTTTATTTTTCTGACCGTTGCCATTGCATATTCCTCAGCATTTTTGTAAGTTTTCAGCTGATCCTTAAGCTCATCCTTTTTGTTCTCCAGCTTATCGACTTCTTCGGCGAGTTTTTCTTTTTTAAATTCACTCACAGTTTTATGCTTTTCGTGTGTGTTTTTTTGATCCCATTGAATATCGTGTTCAAGCATAATTTGTGATAAAACTTCTTTTTCGGAAGCAACCCAACGATTCCATTCTGTATCGGAACGGCTGCCGCCGACAAAGCCTTGCGCTTCTAATGCCTTCTTTAAAGATACTCTCGTTTCAAGTCCGCGTTTGCTATTTGTCGTAAAAGGAATAAAGTCGATATGCAGATGCGGCGTCGCTTCATCCATGTGAAGATGTGCAGAGAATACCCGAAGATTCG
>CALXJH010000023.1 GCA_944388555.1 uncultured Clostridia bacterium | reverse complement strand
TAAATCTAAAGCCAGTGCGCGCATCATACCTAAAGCGCCGCTTTTGGAGGCACAGTATGCGGCTCTGTCGGGAATGGAACGGTAAGCGGTGTTGGAGTTTATAAAGATAATCGAACCGCCGCCTTCGTCAATCATGCCTTTTGCCGCAGCGCGTGCGAGCATAAAATTCCAGCCAATATTGGTATTTATGACATCCATAAAGTCTTGTATATCCACTGTAAGCGTGTTTTGGCAAATACCTAAGTTCGCAGCGTTTAAAACTAAAACAGATACAAAATATCCGTTTTGCCGAATATCAGCAAAGATAGATTCTACGTTTTCCGCGTCAAAGACCTTCATGCCATATCCTTTTGTTAATACGGCATATTTTTCATACAGCATTTGTGCTGCCTTTTCAGCTTTTTCCGCAGTTCTGCTGCCTATAAAAACACTATGGTTTTCTTTGGCAAAGCGTTCTGCAATGGCAAAACCGGTACCGTTTGTTGCGCCTGTTATAAAGACACATGGTTTCATTTGTTATTCCTGCCTTTCTGTTTGTATCACGTTTAAAAATAAAATGTTGTTTTAGGGGGTCGAATCTCTGTAAGCATACCGGTATAATGACGGAGCGTGTGGGGTTGATAGGGATGCTTTAAGCATTCTTGTTCATTTATTTCAATTCCAATTCCGGGCTTTTGGGGAATATGAATATAACCGTTTTCAAAAACAAGATTTTCGTTTGTAAGATTTTTTCTGTAATCTACGTCGGAATACATAATCTCTAAAATACAGAAGTTTGGACAGCAGGCAGCAAGCTGAAGAGTGGCGGCATTGGCTACAGGACCAGAAGGATTATGCGGGGCAAATGGAATATATTTACTTTCAGCAATGGCTGCGATTTTTTTCAGTTCCATAATGCCTCCGGCGTGACTTACGTCAGGCTGAATATAGTCTGCTGGCATTTGCGCAAAAAAGGTATTATAATCCCAGCGTGTATATAGCCGTTCACCGGCTGCCAGCGGAATGGGAGACTTTTCTTTTACAGCTTTTAACGCATCTAAATTATCGGGCGGCACCGGTTCTTCAAAAAACATGGGATTAAAGGGAAGAAGTTCTTGTGCAATTTTAATGGCGGTCGGTATATTAAACCGCCCGTGACCTTCAATCATCAAGTCTACGTCATTTCCCACCGCGCGCCGCACTTCAGAAACGCAGTGTAAAGCGTTGGTTAAATCTTGGTTGGAAAGATTCATATAGCTTTTGCCAAACGGATCCCATTTGAGCGCGGTAATTCCTCTTTCAACAGCTTCCTTCGCTTTTTTGGCAAATTCCTGCGGTGTTTTAGCACCCGAAAACCAACCATTGGCATAAATGCGCACGCGTTCGTTTACTTTTCCGCCTAATAATTGATACACAGGTGTGTTTAAATACTTTCCTAAAATATCCCACAACGCGGTTTCAACGGCAGACAGAGCAGACATTAGCACTGCGCCGCCGCGCCAATATGCGTCGCGATAAAGCATATGCCAATGTTTTTCAATTTCCAATGGATTTTTGCCGATTAAATATTCCGCAATGTGTTCCATTGCGCCAATCAGTGCTTTTTCCTTATATTCTAAAGTGCCTTCTCCAACGCCGTCTATACCTTCGTCGGTATATACCTTAACAAATACCCAGTTGGTGCGAAACGCATCAACGGTAAATGTTTTAACATTTGTAACTTTCAATTTTTTCACCTCTGTTGACTTTTTTTTCAATTTTTATTATAATTAAGAAAAATGCATAAATTCAATATAAAAAGTAACGATTTTTTTAGAAATCTAAAGATATAGGTAGAAAAACGATGGAACAATTATTTGATTTTCATAAAATGGGGTTTTATGATTCGGCTTTGTATTTTAAAAAGAAAAAAACGCCGCTGCGCAGAACCCAGAGTTATGAGATAGAGCTTTATGTTACTGAACGAGGAATAAGTTATATAGACGAAAACAAGTATCCGCATAAAATGGGAAATATTTTGGTATGCCGTCCGGGAATGCTTCGGCAAAGCGAACAGCGCTTTGCGTGTTATTACATACATTTTACATGCCTGGATCGTGTGTTTGAACAAAAATATTTACGAAACCTGCCTGTTTGTATGCGAACGCCTGATTTTGAAAAAATGAGGACATGCATAACGGATGTGGCAGAATGTATGGCAACTGAAGGAAAAGAAAATTTATTTTATGTTTCGGTTAAGCTTCTGAATTTAATCTGTGCGCTGAACAAACTGCAAAATCAACAATGCAATGAAAATACAAAATATTATAATCTGCGACAAAATATTTATCAGGCACAAGCATTTATACAAAAACATTTTTCAGAAAAAATTTTATTAGAACAAATAGCCAAAGAAGCACATTTAAGTCCGAATTATTTTTTAGCCGTGTTTAAAAGCTTAAATGGTACAACGCCTAACCGTTATATAACGCAAGTTCGTTTGAACGAAGCAAAAAAACGTCTGGTGAACACAGCTGATAGTATGGAAAAAATAGCAGAATACTGTGGGTTTGACTCACAGGCATATATGTGTTATGTATTCAAAAAAATATTAAAAATTTCACCTAAGGCCTATCGGGATTTATATCGCAAAATTTTGTGAGCAGCGCTTGTTAAGATTGATTTTTCTGGATTTTTAATTAAAACTATGATATGATATGTTTTGCAGTCAAAATAAAGACAGGAAGTGCAGTAACATGAACAAAAACGAATATGTGAATCAATTGATTGAACGGTTAAAAAAAGAATATCCGGAAGCGGAATGTACATTAAAAACAAAAAATCCATTACAGCTTTTAATTTCAACGCAGCTTTCTGCACAGTGCACAGATGAACGGGTAAATATGGTTACACCGGCATTATATGCCAAATATAAGACAGCAGAAGACTTTGCAAAGGCACCGGTTGAGGAAATAGAAGGATATATAAAGTCATTGGGACTATATAAAAATAAAGCCAAGAATTTAAAAAGCTGCTGCGAAACGCTGGTCAGAGATTTCGGCGGGGAAGTGCCGGGCAATATGGAGGCGCTCTTAACGCTTGCGGGCGTAGGGAGAAAAACGGCAAATCTTGTATTGGGGGAGGCATTTGGACTTCCGGCGGTGGTTGTAGATACGCATGCAACGCGCCTCAGCCGGAGAATGGGTTTGACAAAAAACGTCGATCCGGCAAAAATTGAGCAGGATTTGAAAAAAATTATTCCAGAACACGAGCAAATGAATTTTTGCCATCGTCTGGTGCATCACGGCAGAAAATATTGTACGGCGCGTAATCCGGATTGCATACATTGTCCGCTCAATGACATATGCAAAAAAATATTAAATGAAAAAGAAATGCGGAAAAAATAAAATTTTACAAGCAGAACGAAGGGCGAAAAATGAAAAAAATAGGCGTAGTATACATCCTCTGTGCAGGTGCGTTATGGGGAAGCATGGGGGTTTTTGTTAATCTGCTGAAATCTTTTGGTTTTACAGCGCTGCAATGTACGACTTTGCGTATTATCGCAGCGGCGTTTATTTTTCTGATGTACACATTGATAAAAGACAAAAATAAGTTTAAGATTCAATGGAGGGACTGTCCGCTTTTAATACTGATTGGTTTAATTAGCATTACGGCTATGTCTGTTTTATACATATCGGCTATTGATAAAACCTCTTTATCGGTGGCGGCAGTTTTATTGTATACTTCTCCTATTTTCGTTATGGTTATGTCGGTGCTGTTTTTAAAAGAAAAATTTACAATTTTAAAAGCGGCAGCTGTCGTTTGCGCGTTTGCGGGCTGTTATTTTATCGCCGGCACAAAAGACGCGGCAGTTTCGCCTATTGGCATTGTAGTCGGGCTTTGTGCGGGTTTTGCTTATGCCACTTATAGTATTTTCGGTACATTTGCACTAAAAAAACACCATACGCTAACCATTACCACGTATGCATTTGGATTCGGTGCGCTGGCGATGCTTTTTTTAGGAGATGTACAGGGGATCTGGCATACCATGCAGCAGTCAGAGCAAATTTGGCAGCCCATTGGCGCGGCTTTAATAACAGGTCTTGTTACAGCAGTTGCTCCGTTTTTGTTTTATACGGCGGGACTTAAGAAGGTTCCGGCGGATAAGGCGGCTGTTATTGCGTGCGCTGAGCCTTTGGTGGCATCGCTCCTGGGATTGGTTTTGTATCAGGAAGAACTGCACTATTTTGGAATTTTTTTAATTATTTTGGCTATTTTTATTTCACAGTATAAGACAGCCGGCTGCAAATAATAAATCACCCCTTTCAACGGAAAGGGGTGATTTTTTGAAGGCGTGTTTTTAAAATAATATTTTTAAAGATCAATCCATCTTATTGAACAATAACGATTTCTTTTACTTCGTCTTGATATATTCTTAAGAATACGCGTACTTCATTTGCCTCATCTTCCCATTTGGTGATGTCGGCAGCTGTTGCAACGGTAATTCTGTTAGAAGCAGATTTAGAAGAGTCGAAGTTGTATACAGTTGCCTTAGAGGTGCTGTAGTTGATGTCTGCTTCTCCGTTTACAGACACGTTGATAGAATCTGCAAACTTTTTGGTTACTTTTCCGTAAACAGTTGTCATTTCGTTGTTGTCGCCGTACGTTTTCGTAAATTCTTCGCTCATTTTGGATGCGCTGAACAGAACAGAGATAGATTCAATTTCGCCCTGTGCATTTGTGGTGAACTGAATAATGTCGCCTGCAGCCAGTTTAGCACCCTCGTTTACTAAGATGTTGTTTGCTTCTGTGAACAAGGAAGTGTATTCACCGTTTACATACGCGTATAATTTTTCAACCTTTTCATTGTCCGCATTATTTACGGAAGCAATTTTGTCTACAATAGCAATCGGAGCTTCAAGCTGTTCTACGTTTACAGAGTTTGTAACAATGAGAACAGTCGCTACATGATCTTCTGTCATGTCATAAGCTAAAACATTGTAAGTGGAAGCGTCTGTAAACATTTTGGAAGTGCGGATTGCCATATTGTCGGTATCTGTTTCACCAGCCGGAATATCGAATACGATTGTATTCGCATTTACACCGATTGTACCAGTTACTTTGCCGTCTTCTACAATGTTGAGTCTGTTGGAAGCAGATTTGAATTCCAAATCTTCTCCTTCATAGTTGAGTGCAAA
>CALXJH010000022.1 GCA_944388555.1 uncultured Clostridia bacterium | reverse complement strand
CATCAGAGACATTGCTCTTACCACTACCATTTGGTCCAACTATGCCTGTTATTCCGGCATGCAATTCAATTCTAATTTTGTCAGGAAATGATTTAAATCCCTGTATTTCCACATACTTTAAAAACATTGTTTACCTCAGAATTATTTATTTAATGCTTGCTTTGCAGCGGACTGTTCTGCTGCCTTTTTTGTAGCTCCTATGCCTGTCCCTGCCTTCCTGCCATCCACATATACTGTGGCAGAAAACTGATCTTTAAACTCTTCTGCACTATACAGAATGTCCGCGTTTTTATATTTTTCTTGTAAAATCGTTTTCCAGTCCGTATAATTAAAATTGAGATAGTGATCCGGCGTTATAATTTTCTGAATCCAGCGACTTACAGATTCAATTCCGCTATCTAAGTATATGGCGGCAATTAACGCCTCAAAAGAATCAGATAAAATAGAATTTTTATTTCTTCCGCCTGTCCGTTCCTCACCGACGCCAAGACGCAAATACTGTGACAAATTCAGTTCCCTAAAAAAATTTGCAATAGAATCTTCGCAAACAATTCCGGCTCTGATCTTACTCAATTCACCTTCCTGTTTATCAGGAAATGTACGAAAAAGCGCCTGTGCAGTTACGAACCCCAAAATTGAATCTCCTAAAAACTCCATTCGTTCAAAGGACTCTGTATTATGCTCATTGGCATAGGAGGTATGCGTTAAGGCTGTTTGTAATAATTGTTTATTCTTAAAAACATACCCAATTGCATTTTCAATGTTCTCAATAGTACCCATGCATTCCCTCCTGATAAAACAGCAATGAGTGCACCTCACGCAGGTACACTCGAAGCTTTCCTAAATATGATTATTTACGTAATTTACAACGTCGCCTACTGTAGTCAAATTTTCCGCATCTTCCTCGGAAATAACAATTCCGAATTCTTCTTCCAGAGCAAGAATCAACTCAACCAAATCAAGTGAATCAATATTTAAATCTTCTATAAAAGTTGCGTCCGGTGTAATCAAAGACGCATCAATTCCCATTTGCGTTACCAGAAAATTCTTAATTTTTTCAAAAACCATGTTTTCTCCTCCTGCGTACAACCAATTATAATATTATATCCTTTGCTTTAATTATATACATTATTCCTGAAATAAGTGTAAGGAAAATGCTTATATAATAGCAAATATAAGGTAAATAAAAATAATTTAGCCATCCAGAAATCAATAAAATAATCGCAATCATTTGCGTTACTGTTTTTAACTTTCCAACTTTATCAGCAGGAATTACTATATTTTTAGATGCTGCTGACATACGCAGACCCGAAACAATAAACTCTCTGAAAATGATGATGAGAACCGACCATGCAGGCACTATACCTTTTTCTACCAAGCATACACAAGCAGAAATAACCAATATTTTATCAGCGATAGGGTCTGCAAACTTTCCGAAGTCTGTCACAAGTTCATATTTGCGAGCTATGTAACCATCTAACAAATCGGTCAAAGACGCTAAAATGAATAATGTCACTGCAATTATGGAAGCATATTTAAAATCTGCTAACAATACCCAAACAAAAAATGGAACAATCAGAATTCTAAAAATTGTCAATTTATTGGGTAAATTCATTCATTGCACCGTCCTTCCTCCGGGAATTCAGCTAACATGTCATAGTCTAAAACATCGGTTAATTTTACATCATAAAAACCGCCTGTGTCAAGTGTTTTGTGAGAACTTATAAAAACTTTGCTGTCTACGTCGATAGAATCACGATAAGTCCGACCATAATAAAGTTTTACGACCTTGTCGTATCCTTCTACCAAAACAGTTTCTACTTTGCCGATTCTTTTCATATTGTTCTGCTGCACAATTTCATACTGCATTTCCATAGCCCTTTCTTGGCGGCTAATTTTCACGTCTTCATCTATTTGCATAGGTAAACGTGCAGCAGGGGTTCCATCTTCACAGCTAAACGTAAAAACGCCTACATGTTCCAGATGAAACTCCTTAATAAAACATAGCAATTCATTAAAATCGTCTTCCGTTTCTCCTGGAAATCCAACAATAAGGGACGTTCTTATAACTGCTTGAGGTATTCTGCTTCGAATCTTTAAGATAAGTTTTTTAATGGATTGGGCATTTGTATGTCTGCCCATTGCTTTTAAAATGGAATTCGATATATGCTGAATGGGTATATCAAAATAAGGTAAAATCTTAGAGGATGATGCAATTGTTTCAATTAAATCATCCGTAATTTCCTCCGGATAAAGGTAATGCAGCCGCAGCCATTCCAGCCCTTCAATTTCAGAAAGTTTAGAAATGAGTGTTTGCAAATTGGAATACCCATAAATATCTTTTCCGTAACAGGAAACGTCCTGTGCAATTACAACTAGTTCTTTGGCTCCGTTACGCACCAGTGCAGCTGCTTCTTCCAGTATGTTTTCCATTTTTCTGCTTCTGTATTTCCCGCGGATAGAAGGAATTACACAATATGTGCAGTGATTATCACAGCCTTCTGCAATTTTCAAATATGCCGTATAAAACGGTGTAAGTAATAGTCTGCCGCCGCTTTCGAGGGGTGCATTGTCGCAGCCGCCAATAAAAACACCTCGTTTTTCTTTGGCTTGCTCTATAATTTCACATATATTTGCAAAATCACCTGTTCCGCAAACAGCGTCTACTTCCGGGAGTTCATTTAAAATTTCTTCTTTAAATCGCTCTCCTAAACAACCAGCGACAATCAGAAGTTTCAATTTTGCATCTTTTTTCAAATCTGCCACATCTAAAATAGTATCAATAGATTCCTGTTTTGCACTATCTATAAAACAACAGGTATTTACAATCATGATTTCGGCAAAATTATGATTGTCTACAATTTCATAACCATTGCTTTTAAGCAAAGACAGCATGGTTTCTGAGTCTGTTAGATTTTTTGCACATCCCAAAGAAATAAAGCCAATTTTATTCATTGTCAAATCCGCCCACATCCTCTATATATGTATTGAAAGCTGTTTTAGCATCCTCAAACGAAAAACCCTTTTGCAAAAGAAACCGAATATATTTTTGATACGCCTCACGCTGCGGCCTATTTCCGCGTAATTTTGCGCGTAAAAGAGAATATGCCGTATTGCTGTTTTCAAGATCCGTAGTCAATTCGTCAATCAGGGATTTCTCAATACCTTTTTGATACAATTTTTGTTTGATTTTATAAACGCCATATTTTTCCTGCGTTTCCTGAATATACATTTTTGTATATTCATAATCATCCACATACTTATATTCTTTTAAACGCGCAATAACGTTTTGTATAACGTCTTGAGAAAACCCCTTTGTGTTCAGTTTATGATATAATTCCTTCTCGGTATACATTTTTTTGCATACCAAAGCATTTGCATATTCCTGGCATTTTGTTTGATCCAACGCCTCTAAAATTGTTTCCTTTTCAGCGTCAGTTATTTGCTTGCCGACCTTGAGCGAAAATTTTAATAAATCAAACGCGCTGATGCCGAAGGCAAATTGATCGTTTATGTAAACGGAAAAACGGCTCTCATCTTTTACTTGCGGTCTGATATCGGTAATTTTATTCTGCATCGTTTTCTATTTCTTCGGGTGTATCTTGTTGCTGTGCTTTTGATTTGGTCTTACCTTTACTTTTATTTTCTTCAAGTGATTTTAAAACTTTTTCTTTAATTTCTTGCATAACGTCGGGATTTTCAGCTAAATAATTTTTAGCCGCGTCTTTACCTTGCCCCATTCTCTGATCCCCGTATGAAAACCATGCGCCGGCTTTGGTCACAATATCGGCTTCTAC
Source organism: uncultured Clostridia bacterium (assembly GCA_944388555.1). Taxonomy (GTDB): domain Bacteria; phylum Bacillota; class Clostridia; order RGIG6154; family RGIG6154; genus RGIG6154. The sequence continues at coordinate 500 of CALXJH010000022.1, read as the reverse complement.
GGCATAGTCCAAGATAACGCCTTCTACCGATATACCTTCGCCAAACATGATATCGAAAAACGCTTCTTTAAACGGTGGTGCAACTTTATTTTTTACTACTTTTACTTTTGTCCGGTTGCCAACCACCTCGCCGCCGGCTTTTACTGCTTCTGCACGGCGAACTTCCAGTCGAACGCTGGCAGCAAATTTTAAAGCTCTGCCGCCTGTTGTTACTTCCGGATTGCCGTAAACAACGCCCACTTTTTCTCTGAGCTGGTTAATGAAAATAACAATCGTATTCGTTTTGCTGATGTAGCCGGTAAGTTTACGGAGTGCCTGTGCCATGAGTCTTGCATGCGCACCGACATGACTATCTCCCATCAATCCCTCAATCTCGGATTTTGGTACAAGTGCTGCAACAGAATCAATAACAATCATATCTACCGCACCGCTGCGCACAAGCGTATCTGTTATCTCCAGCGCTTCTTCGCCGGAATTTGGCTGTGAAATCAACAAATTAT
>CALXJH010000021.1 GCA_944388555.1 uncultured Clostridia bacterium | reverse complement strand
TCGTCCGCATTTTCAAGGATATACCCGAAAACAGCACACTCGACATTTTTGGAGAGATTTACGAATATTTCCTCGGCAACTTTGCTTTGGCAGAGGGGAAAGACGGCGGAACATTTTACACTCCTGCAACGGTCGTCAGATATATGGCGGAAGTGCTCAATCCCGAACCGGGCGATAAAAAGTTTTTGGACCCTGCTTGCGGCAGCGGCGGCATGTTTGTACAAGCGGCAAGGTATATGCACGCGCATAATGCAAGTAAGACAGAGCAGATGAAATTTCGCTGCTACGGCGTGGAAAAAGAACCCGATACTGTGAAACTGGCAAAAATGAATTTGCTTCTCAACAATGTGCGCGGTGAAATTACGGAGGCAAACTCATTTTATTCCGACCCATATAATGCCGTCGGACAGTTTGACTATGTAATGGCAAATCCGCCCTTTAACGTGGATGAGGTGGTGTTTGACAAGGTCAAGGAGGACGCCCGTTTTAATACATACGGCGTGCCGAGAAATAAGTCTAAATCGACAAAGAAGGAATCGGACAAAAAAGAAACCGTACCCAACGCAAACTATTTGTGGATAGGTTATTTTGCCACAGCCTTGAAAGAAACAGGCAAAGCCGCTCTCGTTATGGCGAATTCCGCTTCCGATGCAGGGGGCAGTGAATACGAAATACGAAGAAGACTGATAGAGGAAGGCGTTATTTCTCAGATGGTAACGCTTCCTTCAAATATGTTTTCGTCTGTTACGCTTCCCGCAACGCTTTGGTTTTTCGATAAGCAAAAGTGCCGTACCGATAAGAAAGACGAAATATTGTTCATCGATGCGCGCAACGTGTTTACGCAGGTGGATCGCGCACACAGAAAGTTTTCCGACGAGCAGATTAAAAATCTCGGTATTATCACAAAGTTATACAACGGCGAGGAACAGGCATTTGTAAATTTGATTGAAGAGTATAAAGCCGAAAAAGAAAAAGCGCCCGAGGTTTCCGAAGATAAGGACATTATGCCAAAATCTTATTGGCAGGCGCAAATCGATTGGCTAACGGAACGCTTCCCCGAAGGAAAATATCAGGATGTCATCGGGCTTTGCAAAGTCGCAAAACTTAACGGAGAGGATGGCATTATCGATCAGGACTATTCCTTGAATGCGGGGCGATATGTTGGCGTAGTCATCGAAGACGACGGCATGACGGCAGAAGAATTCAAGGCGGAAATGCTGTCTCTTAATAGCGAATTTGAGAAACTGAATAAAGAGGCACAAGCTTTGGAGAAGCAAATATCTGAGAATTTGATGGGATTGTTGGGGAAGTAAAATGAAGGGGAAATTAAAGGAGTTTTTTGAGCTTAATCCAACTCAAAACACAAATAGACATAAAGATTTTATAAATTATATTGATACCGCTTCTGTTGAAAATGGGGTGCTGACCAATATAGAGTTTTTAAGTTGCAATTTCCCATCGCGCGCGCAAAGAATTGTCAAATATGACGATATACTGTATTCAACCGTTAGACCAAATTTGAGGCACTATTATCATTATAGAAAAAATTATGATCATCTTGTTGCTTCAACAGGTTTTGTGCTTATAAGAAATAAGAATGCAGAGAACTATTCGACAAGATTTTTGTTTTATTATCTTTCCTCGAACAGTGTGGTTAAGCATTTGAGTAACATAGCTGAGCTGTCTCAGTCAACATTTCCTTCTTTTTCACCAAAAGATTTAGGAAAAATAGATTTACCTGAATTAACAATAGAAAAACAAACAAAAATTGCCTCAATTCTTTCTGCCTACGACGATTTGATTGAAAATAACAACAAGCGAATCAAAATTTTGGAGCAGATAGCGGAGAACCTTTATAAGGAATGGTTTGTTCGTTTTCGCTTCCCTGGTCATGAAACCGCTGAATTCGAAAACGGCATTCCTAAAGAGTGGAACAGAGACAAAATTCATACATATTACAACACTTGCTCTGGCGGAACTCCGAATAGGGGAAATGAAGAATATTTTGAAAATGGCGTATATCCATGGGTGAAAACAGGCGAAATTAAAGATTGTGTAATTATTGATACAGAAGAGTATATTACACAAGAGGCGGTAAAAAAATCTTCAGCGAAAATATTGCCTTCAAAGTCGCTTGCAATGGCAATGTATGGAGTAAACATAGGCTTGCTGGCATATCTTGACGCTGGATTTACTTGTAATCAAGCATGTTGTGTTTTTGTAGATAAACGCAATTTTTCTTCAATAAATTATTTGTATCAATATTTAAAATCCATTAGAGAATACTTGCTATCGATTTCTTTTGGCGCTGCGCAGCAAAACATAAGTCAGGAGATAATTAGGAAAATAAAGATTATTATGCCGTCAAATGAAATTATAACCGCTTTTGAAAAACAAATAGATAATATATATGGTGAGATTAGGATTCTTTTGGTGAAAAACAAAAATTTAACTGTACAACGCGATTTGCTTTTGCCTCGTTTAATGAGCGGAAAGTTGGAGGTGGAAAGGTGAGTATAGTCAACTTTGAAGTTGGAATCCCTGTTGATAGCGATGGGTACATTGAAATGGAGTGCGATTTCTGTAAAAACCGCTTTATGTTACCCTCTAATACTTTTCAAAAAGAGGAACACTTACATTTCTTTTGCCCAATATGTGGTTTGCCTAATAAAACGAATACTTTTTATTGTCCGGAAGTACTTGAAAAAGTTGAACAATCAGCCATGAATTACATGTATAAAGAGGTTGAAAAAACTTTGGGAAAAGCTATTAAAAGCATTAACAAAAGCGGGTTTATAAAGATGTCAATTGATATTCCCAAACAAGAGCCAGAAAAAGAGTTATATACACCGGCAAATGAGTATGAAGTAGTTGGATTTGATTGTTGCAATACATCTGTTAAAGTACAATACATAGACAAAGAAATTGGGGTTTATTGCCCATTGTGTGGAGATGCAAAGCTATGACTAAAAAAGAATTAAGAAAACTGTCGTTACAGTTTAGAACACTATCCTCCCAAATGCTGAAAATAGAGGAACAAGAAGGAATAAACTACATAAAAATGTTTTATGACTTTATTTCTTCTACTCCGTTTTTCTCTGAATACATAGCCGAGTGCCATACTGCTGATTACGATTTTGTAGAGATATATAGGACTAAAGATTGGCATGAGGTATTGGTATACCCGGCTAACCAAGAAGGCGTTGTCGATTTTGGCTATCAACTTATTGAGTATATCTTAGATGGTCCTAAACAGTTGTATCTTTTAGGCATGGGCTATACAAGTAGTAAAAAATTTAAAGATATGATTACTGCCTTTATGAGAAAAAGCATAGAACCTTTTGTCATCGCATTAAAGAGTCATTTGGAATTATCTTTGATTGATTGCGCTGATAATGATGTCAATGCAGTATCGGACAGGCAGGGAAAGAGAATTTTTCTTTCGTACTGCCAAAGAGATACGGATATTGCAGATTTGATTGAAACAGGATTGCAAGACAAAATCAAGGATAGAGCCAAAATTTCAAGAGATATTCGTGATGTAGAATATCACGAAAGTTTCAAGAAATTTATGCAGAGTATAGAGATACACGATTTTGTAATTATGTTGATAAGCGACAATTACCTAAAATCAAGGAATTGTATGTTCGAGGTAATGGAAGTTATAAAAGATTCGCAGTATCATAAAAAGCTAGCATTCATTGTTCTTAGCGATGGCGACAGCAAATATTATAAAGCTGATCCCGAATACCCGATAGGTGCAAATGTATATTCAATAGAAGGCGCAACAACATATATGCGCTATTGGCAAAATAAAGAAAAGGAACTTCAACAACAAATTGATCAGATAGGAAAGTTCACCCTTGCCATTCAGCAAATAAAAGAACAGCGAATCGTGCAAAAAATACAGCTTGACTTGCCTGAATTATTGGAATTTGTGAAGGATTCTAAGGGATTGTCTTTGACTGAACATATTGAGGGCGATTTTCAGCGTCTCATTGATTTCATGGAAATATGATCAAGGAGATAGAAATGTAGTTCGATGCAGAAGAATGCTTGTGATCAAAATTTTATCAAACAAAGAAATATGCTTTTGCCTCGCTTAATGAGCGGAAAATTGGAGGTATGATAAAAAAATGAGAATTAAGAAGCTTCATTTGAATAAATATAAAAGATTTCATGATCTTACGATAGACTTGGGCGACAATCCAAATAGGATTG
>CALXJH010000020.1 GCA_944388555.1 uncultured Clostridia bacterium | reverse complement strand
AGACAGCGGACAAGTGCTGCTGGATGGGGAAATTCTGTTCGATGCTGCGGCGGAAAAACGCGCCGGCGCAAAGGAAATCCGTAAAAAGCAGCTGAATTTCGGTTTGGTGTTTCAGGATTTCAATCTGTTTCCGCAGTATAACGTAATCGACAATGTCATGTTGGCGCCGCGGCTTTTGGCGAAAGAGCGCCCGGACTTTAAAGAAAGAAAAAAAGAAATCTATGCGGAAATTGAGCAGACGGCGCTTGAATTGTTAGAGCGCGTAGGCGTTTCCTCAAAGCTTTTGAACTATCCGTGTGAGCTTTCCGGCGGACAGAAACAGCGTGTTTCTATCGCGCGCGCACTTGCCTTAAAACCCAAAGTGCTGTTCTTTGACGAACCAACTTCAGCGCTTGATCCCGAAATTACCAACGAAGTGCTTAAAGTTATTAAATCATTGGCAGACGCGAATATGACCATGCTGATTGTGACGCATGAAATGCTGTTCGCCAAAAATATATCCGACCGCGTTGTGTTTATGGACGGGGGCGTTATTGCGGAAGAAGGAACACCGGAGCAAATTTTTGGTGCGCCCAAATCAGAACGCTTACAGGCCTTTTTACAGAATACAGCTTTTTAAAATATTAAAATTTTAATCCAGAAGAAAAACGGAGCGATCTATGAAAAGAAAACATTGCTTAAAAGGGATAGCGGCGGTCTTAGTATGCTTGATTCTGACGGCATGCGGCGGTCCTTCGCCGGAAAAAGTGAATATGGCGGCGACGAAATATGCGGAACTCGAGGAGCTGTTTAATCGGGTTGCGCCCATTGTTGTTGCGTTGGATGACGCCTCAGTTGAAATATATGATGCCGCAGGAGAAACGGTACGCACGGCGGCGCAGGCAGCAGAGAACGGCTATGACGGGTATGATGACGAAGCTTTGGACAAGCTGCTTGTGGATATGGACACAGCACTTCTATCTTTAAAAAGTTTGGAAAATATGGAACCGGTAAAGGAAGAGCAGCCGAAGGAAGGGGAGAAAACCTATGCGGTTTCTCTGGTAAACAGTACCGAAAAGGTTTTTAAAGCAGTGACTTTAAAGTCTGCAAGCGGCAGCTATGACATTGCTGTAGCACTAACCGGAGATTTCGTGAAAGATGGGGCGGTTTCCGTTTCGGCGCAGGTTCCGGAAAGTGAGGCCTTTACCGTTATTGCGTCAGATGCAGAGGGAACACAAATTACCTTCGGCGGCAGTTTTTATCTTTCGGCTGTGCAGAAAATTACACTGACACAGGAAGAAGATGTGTTTAAAACCGTTATAGAGGCAAATGTTGCGGAAGAGAAACCAGCAGAATAAAATAAATAGAAGGGAGTTATTTTAAGATGGGAATTATCAATTTTATTTTCACAATTTTTATGTGGGTGGTAAGCCTTGCTGTTTCAGCATCGCTGACGTTTTGAAAAATCTTGTTGGGCAACATCCCAAACCCTTTAACAATTTGTAAGAAATTGGCTGCGCTCCTTCGGAGCTTAAATGCGGAATTTTTAGTTTTTGTTTCTGTTTTTGGAAGTTATGATACGATTCCCACAGCAATTAAATTATGGCAAGCGAATATCATCTCTTATCATTTGATATTCAAGCCAATCAAAGAGTTTTGTTATTTTGCGTTCATCCTCTTTTATCAATTTGATTTCATCCAGGTGGAACCACCAAAATGAATTCATGTATCTGAACAAAATGGGGAAAACATCTTTTTCAAGCTCGCTAAACTCGTAGTTTTCTTGAATATATCCGATATTCTCCAAAAACAGTTTTATCCGAAGCTCGTCTAAATCACTATCATAGAAATACAATCGGCTGTCTTTCTCTCCGAACAGTCTCTTGTCTGAAATGCCCCATAATGCTTCCCGCACGGCGTAATTCAGAATTGGCTCTTTTCCGCACAAATTAAAATCTATTAGTCCTACAAATTTATTATTCTCATCAAGAAGTATATTACTATCATTCAAATCAGCTTGAAAGCATGATGTTGGTAACGAAGAATAAACCGCGCCCAATTCTTCTTGCCGCTTGTAGAACATTTCCAAAAGAGCTTCAGCTCGTGGCAAAAATGCAGGAATATTATCACGAATGTAATTTACAAAAGCAACTGCACATTCTGTTGCTTCATCAGTAGTATCAGGAGCGCAAAACGGCTCAAGCAGGCAATATGCAGAAACCCAATCCAAGATGTCCAATTTGGCGGAAGCGATTTTACCAAGAGAACGCATAACATCGGGAACGAAGCAATCATGACCTTGTTCATCTTTGTATTTTTCCTTGCCGATGTGTTCAGCAGTTTTGTAAACGGAGTATACTTCGGCATATGTATAGTAATCACGTCCGTCTACAGTATCGCAATGGAGCAACTCTCCGTTACGATTCGGCACGACAACGGGACAATACAAACCTATTTTACGATATTCATCCATCAACTTGAACCAGCCTTCAATTCTGCGCTTGTCGCTGAAAGTGTTGGATAAATATTTTATCACAAGTTTGCGATGCCCGTCGTCTACAATATGTACTTTTCTATAATCATCATCTCCACGACACAAATCCAATGTTTTTACATCTGACACGTCTGTATCGTAGTAAAGCGATATTGGGTATTCCATAATCATTACTCCTATACTTTCTTGAGTTCAGTTATCTCCATTATTTGCGTTGTTTCTTGTTTTCCAAAAATGCAATATTATTGTTTTTGTAAATCAATTTAACAGCCAATCCGCAATATCAACAATTCTTACACCCTCGTACTGATACTCATCGTGCCGAGTACGGGCAATCACCATCTTGGGATAGGCATCCTTGATTTGAAGTAATGGCGAAACCTCACGTTCAAAGGTCTTATCATCACTGATGTTGTCGGATACCTGTATATAAATCTTCTCGTTGCGCTTCATGGCAACAAAGTCGATTTCTTTCTTGTAAAGCACACCGACATAGACCTCATACCCTCTGCGGAGCAGCTCTATAGCAATCACGTTTTCAAGAATTCTACCATAGTCCATGTTTTTCGTGCCGAGCTTGGCATATCGGAAAGTATGATCGCTCAGATAATACTTGTCGTTGCTTGAAAGATACTTTTTGCCTTTAATGTCATATCTGCGGACTTTATAAAAGGCAAAGGCATTGCACAAATACTGAATATACGAGCTAATGGTAACGTGGTTGACCTTTTCTTTTAACCCACTGAAAGTGTTTGTGATGTTTCGTGCTGAGGTCAGATTGGAGATATTGTCCATAAGGAAATCCACAAGTCTATCCATAAGTTGCATATTGCGGATTTTATATTTCTTGCGAATGTCACGGACAATTAAGGTATTGAAAACATCGGCAATGTAATCATATTTGGCTTCTTGATCTTTATACAGATAGGAGCCAGCCATGCCGCCCTCAATCATATACTTATCAACGGCAGCATACTTGTCGCTGTAACCAAAATACTGCATATATTCGCTGAATGAGAACGGAAATACCTTGATTTCAAATGTTCTTCCTGTAAACAGCGTAGCAAGGTCGGAACTCAAAAGGAAAGCGTTTGAGCCGGTAATATAAATATCAAACTTTTCGGATGCGTGCAGACCATTGATTGCTTTCTCGAAGTCGGTACACATCTGGACTTCATCAATCAAAACAAAATTATCTTTGTCCACCACATACTGCGAATTGATGTAGTCATACAAAGGTCTGTACTCAAGCAAATGGTCGAACTCCGGCAAGTTGAAATTGATCTGAATGATATTGTGATCGGGTATATTCTGTTCGATATGGTTCTTAAATGCTTCCAGCAGCTTGGATTTGCCGCTGCGGCGAACACCCGTTATGACCTTAATATCGGGAGTTCCAATTACGTTTATAAGTTTTTCTAAATATTGATTTCGAGTAATAAGTTTCATGGCATATCACCTCACGTACAATATTATACCATAATTTCTTACCATTTTCAATAGATTTTCAGAAATGGTAAATAGAAATTTACAAATAGGTTTCATTTATCGACTGTCTAATAGAATTATGCCCGCAGGAATATTGCTACTCCCACGGGCAAAATGAGTTCAGTTTTCAAAAGTTTTGTATTCTGTTACTGCCTTTAGATAGGCTTCTGGATTGCCGTTGAGTATCAAATCGGCGTATGCAATCGGGTCATTGTAGATAAGATAATCAAGCTCTGACCGCTGATACATATTGTCTGCTACCTCATTCTCAACCGCAATGGTATCAATGGCAATCATAGTGCCATCCGAAAACTTCAGCTCCACACAGACCGTATCAAAGTTAAACTCACATGATAATAGACATTTCATGGTAAACCCTCCGTAATTTCAATGGTTTTGAGATAGAAAAAGAACGATGTTAAGTCTTTCGACTCGACATCGTTCTTTTCGTAACTGTTTTCCAATCCTGTAAGACAGATGCCGTAAAATTATGTTTTTTACGGAATTACTGTCTTATCGGCACACGGGAAAACCGCTCCGGTTTTTTTATTGTTTTATGTAAAATTAAACAAGTCCTTGTGCCATCATAGCTTCTGCAACTTTCATGAAGCCGGCAATGTTTGCACCAGCCACAAAGTTACCTTTTAAGCCATATTTTTCTGCCGCATCTCTGGAGTTTTTATAAATATTAACCATGATGTCTTTGAGTTTTGCGTCTACTTCTTCGAATGTCCAGCTGTAACGCATGCTGTTCTGGCTCATTTCAAGCGCAGAAGTTGCAACGCCGCCAGCATTTGCAGCCTTTGCAGGTCCGAATAACACGCCATTGCTTTGGAATACGGAAACCGCTTCGGGTGTGGAAGGCATGTTTGCACCTTCTGCAACCGCATAACAGCCATTTGCAACCAAAGCTTTTGCAGATTCTTCATCTAATTCATTCTGTGTTGCGCAAGGCAGTGCAATGTCACACGGAATGGTCCAAATGCCCTTGCAGCCTTCATGATATTCTGCTTCCGGATGTGTTTTTACATATTCGGAAATTCTCTTGCGTTCTACTTCTTTTAATTGTTTAACAAGCGGTAAATCAATACCGTTTTTATCATATACATAACCGTTAGAGTCGCTCAAAGCCACAACTTTTCCGCCAAGTTCCGTTGCTTTCTCGGTTGCGTAAATTGCAACATTGCCTGATCCGGAGATTACTACCGTTGCATCTTTGAAAGATTTTCCGGCGTCTTTTAACATTTCGTCTGTGAAATAGCAAAGACCATAGCCGGTCGCTTCTGTACGTGCCAAAGAACCGCCGTATGTTAAACCTTTTCCGGTCAACACACCGGTATATTCATTGCGCAGACGTTTATACTGTCCGAACATGTAGCCGATTTCTCTTCCGCCAACACCGATATCACCGGCAGGAACGTCGCAGTCAGCACCAATATGTTTAGAAAGTTCTGTCATAAAGCTTTGGCAGAAACGCATTACTTCATTATCACTTTTTCCTTTCGGATCAAAGTCACTGCCGCCTTTGCCGCCGCCGATGGGCAAACCGGTCAAAGAGTTTTTAAAGATTTGCTCAAAGCCTAAGAATTTGATAATTCCCTGGTATACAGACGGGTGGAAACGAAGGCCGCCTTTATAAGGCCCAATTGCGCTGTTAAACTGTACTCTGAAACCACGGTTAACCTGTACATTTCCCTGATCGTCCAGCCACGGAACACGGAATGAAACAACACGCTCCGGTTCAACAATTCTTTCGACAATACCTGCTTTTTCGAATTCCGGATGTGCTTCGATTACCGGCTCTAAGGATTCTAAAACTTCCCGTACAGCCTGATGAAATTCCGGTTCAGCAGGATTTCTTTTGATAACGGTTTCCATTACACCGTTCAGATACTTGCTTTTGAACATTTTCTTTCCTCCTATATAAAATCAATATGGGAATATTATACAATACTTTTTTGCATTTCACAAGTGTTTTTTATAAAAAAAACGAAAAAATTTAATTTTTTTGCAAAAAGCAAAATGAAAACTTGCAAAATCAAGAAAAATATAAAACCAAATTAGGTTTTTAAATGCAAATTACACAAAATAATGTGCGTTTATTTTTATATTGTTCTTGCGTGCTGTATAAAAATATGGTAAAATTACTATAAATATATGCTGATTTGTTAAAAATTGATTTATAAGGAGGAAAAACATGAAAAAGATAGGGTGCATTTTTTTGGCGTGTATGCTGGTGCTTTCTATTTTTACACTGCCGGCTGCGGCCGCGGATTCGTTTACTTTCTCTACCTCAGCCGACGGCTTTGATTATAGTGGATTTGTATTGCAGGACGATGGAACGGCAGTATCCCAAACGCCGGAAGATTATGTGCAATGGACAATCCCGGCATCCGCACAAGGCATGTTCCGGGCAAAAGTCTATTTGGCACAATGCAGCCGTATAGAGTCGGTCATTACAGCCGGATCGTATCAGTCTTCGGTGGATCTCTATGCGCACAGCACAAACTAATATGATATTGTGACCT
>CALXJH010000019.1 GCA_944388555.1 uncultured Clostridia bacterium | reverse complement strand
GGCAATGGTATTTTGCGTTTGTGCATCGGTAATAACAAATGGTTGATTCAAATTAAAATCCGGTTTGGTTGCCATTGCTAAAATTTCGCCTGTCTTAACATTCATTACAATAGCCGCCGCGCCGTTCTGAAGATTATTATCCACAACAGCTGCTTCCAGATGACTTTCCACATAATGCTGAATCACTTCGTCAATCGTCAGCACAACATTATAACCATCCTCTGAACTATAGTATTTCTCATAATCGTAAGGCATATCCCCGCCGACTGCATTTCTTGCAGATACAATTCTTCCTGCCGTGCCTTTCAAATAACTGTCATACTGGGCTTCAATACCTGCAAGCCCCTGGTTATCAAAGCCTGTAAAACCAATAATATGCGCGGCAAAATTATTGTAAGGATAGTATCGTTTGGAATCTTCTACCAGAGTAATGCCTGTAATTTTATTTTCCGCTATCAGTTGTTTGATTTTTTGTGACTGTTCAATTTCAACCTTGCGTTTAACATACTCGTAACTGGAGGTTTTTGTAATAATTTTATATACCTCGTCATACTCCATATCTAACGCCCTGGCTAAATGCACAGCTACAACATTTTCCATATTTGCGTTTTTTATTTCTGTAGGATTTGCAATTACAGTTTCTACCGAAGCGCTGACTGCCAAAGCTTTCATATTTCGGTCATAGATTGTGCCGCGTTTGGGATTGACGACTTTATCACTTGTTTGTTGTTCAATTGCTTTTGCCTGTAATTCTGCGCCGTCTACAAATTGTATCCAACCGGTGCGCACAATTAGTCCCAGACAGCATGCCAATACAACGCCTAAAATAAAGGCGATTCTTTTCTTTACAGTTCTGCCGGCTTTAGCCATTATCCCGCTCCTTTCCTGAAAAGAGGTGTTTTCTGCTTTTAATATGCTGTTTTTCCCAATAAATATGGGAAAAAAAGGTACATATTTTTCAAAGTATGTACCCTTTTAGAAGTTCGTCTGTTATCATATATAGTTAAATTTAGTATAAGTATTCCAAAACACTGCTGAAGAAGTTTCTGATCGTTGTAAAGAATCCCGGTGCTTCCTCTGCTGCGCGTACCGCTTTGTCTGGATAAGATAATGTTACATTTACCACCTGATAGCTTTGTGGAAAATCCATTCCCAGTTGGTTTTTCGCAACACTTTCTACATATTTCAGATCCGTTGTTTTATCTAAACTGATTTTTGCCATATCCGTTTCCGCAGTAACCGCTGTGAGCTGATTTGCAAGTTTTGTATTATTATAATTCATTTCATTTATAACGGTATAACGAAAAACCACGATAAATATTGCAGCAATGAGCATAACCGAAAGCATTTGATTTATGCGTATTTTGGGCTTTGCAGCTGTTTTTTTCTTGATTTTTGGAAGAACCTGTTGCTGTTGCTGATCCGCGTAAGGATAGCTTGACAGTTCTGCTGCCGTTGAATACCGATAATCATATGCATACTCTTTCGCCATTTTTTAATTCCCCTCTTTGATTTTATTATATCCAACTATAATTTTTCAATCGCCCGTAATTTGGCACAGGATGCTCTGCTATTGCGCTCCAGTTCTTCTGTGCCTGCAGTGACCGGTTTTTTAAACACAAGCCTGCCCTGCGGCTTATTTCCACAAACACAAATCGGAAAGTCCGGCGGGCATGTACATCCACGACAAAAATCAGCAAAGGTTGTCTTTACAATGCGATCTTCTAATGAGTGGAAAGTGATAACCGCCAATCTGCCGCCCGGTTTTAACAGCTCAAAAAAATCATTTACCGCATTTTTTAATATGTTAAGTTCGTCATTTACTTCAATACGAATGGCTTGAAACGTTCGCTTTGCGGGATGGCCGCCTTCGCGTCTTGCGCGGGCAGGTATGCCCATTTTTACAAGCTCTGCAAGTTCAAATGTTGTTTCAACAGGCTTGTCCTTGCGTGCCTGTACGATTTTTCCTGCAATGGAAGCCGCAAATTTTTCTTCGCCGTAATCTCTCAAAATTTTTGTTAAGTGCTCTTTTGAATACTGATTTACCACTTCGTATGCTGACAACGCCGAGCTTCTATCCATACGCATATCCAATCTTGCGTTATGATTATATGAAAACCCCCGCTCTGCATTATCCAGCTGATAGGAAGAAACGCCTAAATCCAAAATAGCGCCGTCAATTTCGCTGAAACCACAGTCTGCAACGATTTTTTTGACATCACAGAAATTTCCGCGGCGCAGCAAAACGCGATCTGAGAAGTTCTCCAGTCGTTTGGCAGCGGCATATAAAGCGTCCGCATCACGGTCTATGCCAATGAGAGTTGCATTTTTTGCGCGGCTAAGGAGCTGGAAAGCGTGTCCACCGCCTCCCAGCGTCCCGTCCACATATATCCCAACTTGGTTTAAGGCAAGTGCCTTTAAACTCTCTTCAAGCAAAACAGAAACATGTTTAAATTCCATGATTATAGTCCATACTCTGATAAGGAACCGATCAGCTCTTCTAAATTGATATCATCATCTTCTGGCTGATATTTGCTCCAAATCTCTTTAGCCCAAATTTCTATGTAGGAAGATTGTCCGATAATTACAACTTCCTTTTCCAGTTTTGCGTGTTTACATAAATTAGGCGGAATAATAACTCTTCCCTGTTTGTCCACCTCGCAATCGGTAGAATTGGCAAGGATTACACGGCGAATTTTACGCGCATTCTGGTTGCTTTCCGGCAGGTTGTCAAAACGGCTTTTGTATTTTTGCCATTCTTCTTCCCCGTATGCACGGATACAACCGTCAAATCCAACAGTTAGGTAGAACTTGTCGCCTATACTTTCTCTGAACTTTGCAGGCATAATCACACGCTTTTTGGCGTCCATATTATGTTCATATGTTCCTATAAGCAACTTATCCACCACCTTTCAGATTTGTTATCCCCATTATCCACGGGTTATCCACCACTTTGTTTCACTTTATGTCCTTTTTCACCACTTTTACTATATTGTAAATCATTTTTTAGAAATAATCAAGGCTTTTTTTAAAAAAATTTAAAAAATAATAAAAATTTTTATTAAGTTTATTATTTTCATCATATTTTTTCAAAATAAGTAATGACAAATTTGCGTTTTTATGATATAATTCTAAGGTAAATATTTTTTAAATATTTATTTTACTGGCAACGAAAATTTTTAAAAATGTAAAAAGGCATCTGAACGTACACAAGCATAAAAAGACTATGTGAAAGAAGAAAGGACTATCATCATGAAAAAAATTCTTTTCGTAACCTCAGAAGTGTACCCATTTATCAAGACCGGCGGTTTAGGAGATGTTGCCTATGCGCTTCCGAAAGAATTAAACAAGGAAGGCTATGAAACCCGAGTTATCTGTCCCTTATACAAGGATATTCCGCAAGTCTATAAAGACCAAATGACTAAAGTTTGTGAATTTACCGTTCCAGTAGGCTGGAGAAACCAATACTGCGGACTCTACCGCACAGATTTAGACGGTACTGTTTTTTACTTTTTAGATAATGAGTTTTATTTTCTGCGCGGCGGGGCATATGGATATTACGATGACGGAGAGCGCTTTGCGTTTTTCAACCGCGGCGTTTTAGAGGCAATCTTATATATGCCTGATTTCAGTCCGGATATTCTGCATATTAACGACTGGCATACCGGTATGATTCCTGTATTGATGAAGCATTTTTACTATGGCACAAAAGCTTATTGCAAAACGCTTCTTACGATACACAACCTTAAGTTTCAAGGCATTTATCCTAAGCAAACTTTAACAGAACTATTAGGATTAGATGACGGATATTTTACTGAAGATAAAGTAAAATATTACGACTGCATATCTTTTATGAAGGCAGCCATTGTTTTTTCAGACTATGTAACAACCGTCAGCCCTACTTATGCTCTGGAGATTCAAAACGACTTTTTCGGCGAAGGTTTAAACGGTGTATTAACACAGTATAATTATAAACTCAAGGGCGTACTGAACGGACTGGATTACGATATTAACAATCCCAAAACCGATACAAAAATTTATGCAAACTATTCATATGGTAAGCTTGAAAACAAAGAAATAAATAAACAGGCCCTGCAAAAAGATTTGGGACTTGTACAAGATAAAGATATGCCGCTTATCGGTATAGTAAGCCGGATGACAGCGCAAAAAGGATTCGATTTAATTATTGCCATGATCGAAGAAATCATGGCAGAAAACGTACAGCTTGTTTTATTGGGAACAGGCGACGCAAAATATGAAGACGTATTCCGCTACTATGCAAACCGTTATCCGGAGCGTGTGTCTTCTAATCTCTTTTTCTCTGATGAAATGGCAAAGAAAATTTATGCCGCCAGCGATCTATTCTTAATGCCGTCCCTTTTTGAACCATGCGGTTTAGGTCAGCTGATTGCACTGCGATACGGCTCTGTACCGCTGGTACGCGAAACAGGCGGCTTAAAAGACACCATTGAACCCTATAACGAATATAAAAATAAAGGGAATGGTTTTTCCTTTACCAATTTCAACGCGCATGATATGATGAATGTGATTCGGTATGCATTAAAAATCTATAAAGACAAAGATGCATGGCGAAAGCTTATGAAACGCGGCATGAAATGTAACTTCAGCTGGGAAAACGCTGCGAAAGGCTATATAGATATTTATGAGAATTTAGGAAAGTGAGCGTGACATCTATGCTATCAAAAACCAAAGAACAAATCAAAATAGACTTTACCCGAAAACTGATTACACGATACGCCAAGGATATTACCCAGGCCTCCCCGCTTCATATATATGAAGCCTTGGGACGATTGGTCAGAGATTATATTGCCCAGTACTGGCATGACTCCAAAACACAGTATTCTAATGATGAAGTAAAACAAGTACATTACTTTTCGATGGAATTTCTTTTAGGCAAATTATTAGACACCAATTTAATCAATTTAGGAATTAAACAGCAGTGCAAAGAAGCGCTTGCAGAGCTTGGCATCCAGTTAGAAGAATTGGAAGATGTTGAAATTGAGCCAGGGCTTGGTAACGGCGGTTTAGGCAGACTGGCCGCGTGCTTTTTAGACTCTATGAGCTCTACCGGCATACCGGCATATGGGCAAGGCATTCGCTATAAATACGGATTGTTTAAACAAAAAATACAGAATGGATATCAGGTAGAAGAATCCGACAACTGGCTGATTCATGAAAATATATGGGAAATGCGCCGCGATGATGAAGCCGTTACCGTAAAATTCGGCGGACAAGTGGATGTTGATATTGACAAAAACGGAAAAATCCAGGTGCAGCATAAAAATTATGAAGAAGTGTTGGCAGTCCCATATGATACGCCTATTGTTGGGTATGACTGCCGAAACGTAAACACCCTGCGGCTTTGGAGCGCAAAAGTAAAAGGAGAAGACGTGGATTTTGAAGAGTTTAATCAGGGCGATTACATGAAATCCATGGAAAAAAAATACAACACCGAAATGATCTCCAACATGCTTTATCCCAATGATGCAACCTATAACGGCAAGCGCCTTCGCCTTAAGCAAGAATATTTCTTCGTAAGCGCCGGTCTGCAAAGCATGCTGTTAAAACACAAGAAATTAGGCCGTCCGGTAGAAGAATTTTATAAGTACCACGCTGTACACATCAATGATACGCATCCGTCCCTGGCTGTGCCCGAGCTTATGCGTCTTTTGGTTGACGAAGAAAATATTCCATGGAACACCGCCTGGGATATTACCACCAAAACCATGGCATATACCAATCACACCATTATGTCTGAAGCTTTGGAAAAAATCGACATATCTTTGATGCAGGAACTGCTGCCGCGTGTATTTATGATCATTGAAGAGATCAATCGCAGATTTAACGAAGAACTACAGGAGACTTATCCGGATAATCATGAAAAATTGCAGAAAATGTCCATTATGTGGGACGGAAAAGTGCGGATGGCAAATCTTGCAATCGTAGGAAGCCATTCTGTAAACGGGGTTGCCGCTTTACACACAGAAATTTTAAAAAATCAGGAATTAAAGGATTTTCATCAACATTATCCCGGAAAATTTAATAATAAAACCAACGGCATTACACACCGCAGATGGCTGCTGTCCTCAAATCCTGGATTGTCTAAGCTGATTTGCGAGGCAATTGGTGATAAGTGGATTAAGGAACCGGATTATCTGGAAAATCTACTTCCCTTTGCTGAGGACGCTTCTTTTTGCAGTGCCTTTGCCGAGATAAAACACGACAAAAAAGTTGAAATGAATGCCTTCGTACAAAAACACTTTGGCATTACTCTGGATACGCACAGTCTTTTCTGTTCGCAGGTGAAACGGCTGCACGCCTATAAACGGCAGACGCTTAATATTATATATATTATGCACCTTTATAACGAACTGATTGAAAACCCGGATCTGGATATTCCTGCAAGGACTTTCATCTTTGGAGCAAAAGCCTTTTCTTCCTACAGTTTAGCCAAAAAAGTAATTAAGCTGATTAACTCGGTTGCTGAAAAAGTAAATTCCGATCCTCGTATTCGCGGAAAACTCAAAATTGTTTTTGTACCAAACTACAATGTAGACACCGCGCAGCGTATTATCCCTGCTTCTGATGTAAGTATGCAGATTTCTACTGCCTCTAAAGAAGCTTCCGGAACCAGCAATATGAAATTCATGATGAACGGCGCTATTACATTAGCGACCATGGACGGCGCAAATGTTGAGATTTACGACGCTGTAGGCAAAGACAACATTGTAACTTTCGGGCTTTCTTCCGAAGAGGTAATCGGATATTATAAAAACGGCGGCTATTTATCCTCCGAACTGTATAATTCCGATCCCAGACTGCACAAAGTTTTAGACCAGCTGCGCAGCGACTGTTATAGTTCTTCCTGGGGAGAATACGATGAAATTTTCAATCATCTTGTAACCTGGAACGACGAGTTTTTTGTTCTCAAAGATTTTGATGCATTTGTAAAAGCCAATGAACAAATCAACCAGAAATATAGAGACAGACAAGGCTGGAACAGGTCCTGTGTGATTAACATTGCCAAATCAGGTCGTTTTTCAAGTGACAGTACCATATTAAAATACGCTTCTGAAATCTGGGGAATATCTCCTTACTTTGTTGTATAATCTGTGGGGTATGCACGCTTTTCCATTCAACCTAGGTTTTCTCATACTCCTAAAATCATCTGCAGCATTTTTAAATACAACAGCTGTAAACAATTCTATTTATAAGCAGAAAGGCGGTTTCTTGTGATAAAGTTTGATGCCTGGGATACACAATATAAAACGCCGTTTGGCGCGGTTTGCTGTGGAACAAGCGTAACGTTCCGTATTTTGGCTGATGAATGTGTGCAAGTATCTTTATGCACAGATACGCTGGGAAGCTTTGAAATGGATAAACAGCCGGACGGTTATTTTAAAAAAACCATAACGCCTGTGGAATCCGGTCTTTTGTATTACTGGTTCTGCCTGCATGATGCATACGGAACAACCTTTTATGTAGGAAAACATGCAGGCGGAACCGGGCAATGCTGTATCAAAGACCCGACGGGTTTTCAGCTGACTGTTTACGAACAAACGCCACCGCTTCCGGAATGGTATACCCAAGGCATTGTATATCAGATTTTTCCGGACCGTTTTTATGCCGCAGAACCTATAAGCCACGCAAAGGAAAATGCGTATTACCGGGATTGGAACGATGCGCCCGCATACATTCGGGACGCAGACGGCAATGTCATCAAGTGGGACTTTTTTGGCGGCAATCTAAAAGGTATTGTACAAAAATTACCTTACTTAAAGTCGCTCGGCATAACCGCGATCTATTTAAATCCCATTTTTGAATCCGCTTCAAACCATAGATATTCTACTGCTAATTTTAAACAAATCGACCCATTGCTTGGAACAGAGGATGATTTCAAAGCGCTCGTACATGCGGCGGACAAAGTGGGAATCAAACTTATTTTAGATGGTGTGTTTAATCATGTCGGCGCAGAAAGTATCTATTTTAATAAAACAGGCCGATATGGTACTGACGGCGCTTTCCAAAACCCGGATTCTCGATATCGCAATTGGTTTTGCTTTACATCCTACCCCAATGTATATAACGCTTGGTGGGGCGTTTCCGATTTGCCAAGCTTAGATAAAAACAATCCGGATGTGCGTGCCTATTTGATAACTGACACCGACAGCGTAATCAAACACTGGACAAGACTTGGTATTGGCGGCTGGCGGCTGGACGTAGCAGATGAACTGCCGGATGATTTTCTTGCCCTTTTGTATAAAACTGTGAAAGCCCACAATGCAGACGCCATCGTATTAGGCGAAGTTTGGGAAGACGCTTCCAATAAAATTGCATACAACACTTTAAAAAAATATTTCACCAACCGCGAATTGGACTGCGTAATGAATTATCCCTTCCGGGATAATTTGCTTGCCTTTTTTAAAGGTGCTTTGTCTGCACAGCAGCTATATACGCAATTCATGATGCAGATGGAAAACTATCCTTTTTCTGCTTTTTACGGAAACTTAAATATATTAGGCACGCATGACGTAGAGCGCATATATACATGCGCAGCTTCTATCTGCGAAGAAAATCCGCTCGCTTTGCTGACGCAGCTCGTTGCTTTGCAGTTTGTATTTCCTGGTGTGCCCAGTATTTATTACGGGGATGAAGCCGGGCTGACCGGCGGCAAAGATCCCGATAACCGTAAACCTTTCCCTTGGGGTAAAGAAAATCAAGATATATTTTCTATTTACCAAAAATATACAAGTATGCGTACTTCCATGCAAGTTTTAAAGCAAGGAAATACGATGTTTTTAACACAAGGAGAGGATGTTTTCGGTATAAAACGATATTTAGGAACTGAAAGTTTTACTTTATGGGTAAACAGAAGTGATGTTCCGCAAGGCGGTATACCGCCGCATGGTATTAGAGAGGAGATACAAGATGAAAGCTAAATGGGGTGCTTTTTGGATTTTTATTTTTGTTGCTGTGATTTATGTATTGCTCAATGAGTGGATATTAACACCGGTAATCGATATGATTAAATCCGCCTTTGGCTGGTAGAAAACAATTTTTGCTTTGCATTTATGTTTTTTGTATGTGCAAATCCCCCTTTTATACTTTTTTATCATAAATTTTTAAAAATAACAGACGTGGCGTTTCATCCACTGTTTTACCGCAAATAAATTTCTGTATTTGTAAACGCCGCATGGTTCTGTTGATATATTTTCATTGTTTAAAAATAAAACGCAAAGGAGAAGATCATTATGAACATCACCAAAGACATCCATTATGTGGGTGTAAACGATCATGATATTGATTTGTTTGAGGGACAATATGTTGTTGAAAACGGTATGGCCTATAATTCCTACCTGATTACTGATGAAAAAATTGCAATTATGGATACGGTTGATGCACGTTTCACACATGAATGGCTGGATAATATCCAAGGTATATTAGGCGATCGGCATCCAGATTATTTGATTGTACAGCATATGGAACCGGATCATTCCGCCAACATATTAAATTTTACCAAGCTATATGCAAATACTAAAATTGTTGCCACAGCCAAGGCATTTACCATGATGCAGCAATTTTTCGGCACCGACTTTAAAGATAAACAAATCATTGTCAAAGACGGGGACACCCTTGCATTAGGCAAACATATGCTCACTTTTGTAACTGCACCCATGGTGCATTGGCCGGAAGTTATGGTTACATATGACGCGACAGATAAAGTATTGTTTTCCGCAGACGGATTCGGAAAATTTGGCGCGCTGGACGTAGAAGACGACTGGGCCTGCGAGGCACGCAGATATTATGTAGGTATTGTCGGAAAATATGGCGCACAAGTGCAGCAGCTTTTAAAAAAAGCGTCTCTTCTGGATATTCAGACCATTTGTCCGCTGCATGGACCCATACTTAAAGAAAACTTAAGCTACTATTTAAATTTATATCATATTTGGTCATCCTACGCAGTTGAAACAGAAGGCATATTGATCGCATACACTTCTGTATACGGCAATACCAAAAAAGCGGTTGAACTTCTGTCTGAAAAGCTTAAAGAAAAAGGATGCCCGAAAGTAGTTGTAACCGATCTTGCACGCTGCGATATGGCAGAAGCGGTAGAAGATGCGTTCCGTTATGGTAAAATGGTACTGGCGACCACCACGTATAACGCCGATATATTCCCGTTTATGCACACATTTATTTGTCACCTCATCGAGCGTAACTACCAGAACCGCACAGTTGGCTTCATAGAAAACGGATCCTGGGCACCGCTGGCTGAAAAAACCATGAAAAAAATGCTCTCTTCCTCTAAAAACCTTACTTTTACAGAAAACAACGTGCATATTTTGTCTGCGTTAAACGCAGACAGTACCGCAGAAATCGATGCTCTGGCAGAAGAGCTTTGCCGCGATTATATCGCCCAGCACAGTGAAACAGCCAACAAAAACGATCTTTCCGCTTTATTTAATATCGGATATGGTCTATATGTTGTGACCTCCAACGATAGCAAAAAAGATAACGGATAGATTGTAAACAACATTTCTCAGGATACCAATACGCCCAACCGAATCGCAGCAACAATCAAGAAGCATAATCATTCGCATCACGTGAGTAAACAAACGG
>CALXJH010000018.1 GCA_944388555.1 uncultured Clostridia bacterium | reverse complement strand
GACGCGGCAGAAATTCAAAAACTGGCAGAGGCATATCCGGTAGAGACAGCACACGATAAACTGAATATTGTTACGGTAGCCAGAGTGGATAATGCTTCAAAGCGGATGGATGAAATTGTCAAAATCTGCGCGGCGCTTAAATCGGAAAATATACGCGCGTTTTGCTGGCGGATTGTCGGAGACGGCCCGGATTTAAAGAAAAACCGTAAACTTGCAAAACAACTGCATGTGGAGGATTGTATTGTTTTCACAGGCAGAAAAATCAATCCCTATCCGTTTATTAAAAATGCAGATTTGTTTGCGCTCTATTCTGCATATGAAGGTTATCCTATGGTTATAGGCGAAGCGGTTTGTCTGCACATACCTGTTCTGACAAAAGAATACGGCGCGGTATTTGAACAGCTTCAGCCGTCCCAGGGATATGTCGCTGAAACAGATAAGGATTTTTATACAAAAATAAAACAATATATCAAAGAAAAGCAGGATAAAGTTCTGAAAGGAGGTATAGCATGAAAGCTATAGGCAAAAAGTGGGGCAGTTTGATGATGGCGGTTTTGCTGTTTGTATCCGTACCTGTACTGGCAGCCGATACAAAGAAGCAAACAAATACAGCCGTGCGTTTCTATGTAGAGTGTCTGGACGCTCAAGATGGACTGATGCTTATTTCGAATGTTAGTTCCTCTTTGCGAAAGGATATCAAATTGGATGCGGATTTTACGCTTTCGGTCGGCGGGGAAATTACACAGCAAACAATGCTTAGCTATATTACAAAAACACCGGAAATAGAAAAGGTCCTGAAGAAAATACAACAAACGTTCCAAAAAGAGGGGTATGTTGTATATGCGCAGGACGGGACACGTTATCCAATTTCAGATCTGACCCCACAAAATTTTGATGTGGAATGGAATTACATGTATTTTGATTCTCATTGGCATATTAACGGCAGAATCATTGATTTGGCAACCAATCAGCCGGTTTATATCGGCAAGGCGGACGGCCAGCCTGCCACGCCGCAGTATACGAGTAATTTTGCGTATATATTCGGATACAATGATACCACCATGGGTGCACAAGGCAATCTGTTAAGAGGCGAAGTTTGTGCGATGATTCACCGTCTTGCAAAACAAAATGATAAACGCGGAGGATTCGTTTATAATGCTTCTAAGCCGCCTGTATACGAAGATATTGCAGGGGAATGGTTCAGAAGCGCCATTGAGTATCTGGAACACCGAGGCGCGTTTGACACCAAGAAAGGCGGCAATATTTATCCTTACGCTGCGGTTACCAGAGGCGAAACTTTTAAGCTTTTATGTATCGGGCTTGGGTTTACCAGCAATCCGGCGCTGACGGTGGACGATTACGCACAAATTATGAAAAATGCGGGCTATATTCAAGGGGATGAAAACGGCAGCTTAAATGTTTCGGATTTGATTACGCGTGCGGAGTTTTGTGCCATTTACAATCGCGTGATCGGAAGAGAGGACGCCGGACTTGTGACCAAAGACGGCGAGAAGATCACCGCCGAAACTTACGGTTTTAAAGATCTTACAGGCAATGAGTGGTATTACGAAACCATGCTCAAGGCAACCAGCGCTTACGATGAAGACGGATATGTCGATATCGCATTGCGCGCTGTCCGAAATGATTTAGATGACTATCAATAAAATTTTATGAACTATTACATGTAGTTGGAGAGGAGAAAAAAATGAGAAAAATTATTTTATTTGCTTTATGTGCGGCAATGGTTGTTGCTGCCGTTGTGCCTGTGTCGGCGGCAGATGTAACACGGGTAGTGACAACGGAATTTTATGTACAGAGATTTGGCGTGCAGATGGATGCAGACGGTACGGTTGGTTCCCGGGAAAAGGCATATTTTACGCCCTGCGTCTATACAAGTCAGCTTAAATCCGGAACCAGAAGTACAGAGTATACCATTGTTTATCAGGCGGGAAAGGTTTCTTCAGACGATGTTATCCGGGAAGTTACAGATAAACCCAACGATCAGGATATATTTGACACCATCCGCGCAGCTTATGAGAATAAGGGATATATTCTTTCCAGCAACGGAAAGGTTGTAGACTGGTCTAAGTTTAATACGAATTATTATGAAATGCGCTGGTATGTGCTGAAATTGGAAGATATATGGCATGTAGATGGTGTTATTGTTGAAATAGAAACACAAAAACCGGTACAGATTCCATCCGAAGAGGATCCGGACTATATTCCGCCCGAAGATTTAGAACAAGACGACAGTGAGAAGGAAGAATCGGATCTGCCTGCCGTGATTCCAAAGTACACAAGTAATTTTGCGTATATATTCGGATACGATGATACCACCATGGGTGCACAAGGCAATCTGTTAAGAGGCGAAGTTTGCGCGATGATTCACCGCCTTGCAAAACAAAATGATAAACGCGGAGGATTCGTCTATGATGCTTCTAAGCCGCCTGTATACGCAGATATTGCAGGGGAATGGTTCAGAAGTGCCATTGAGTATCTGGAATACAGAGGCGCGTTTGACACCGAGAAAGGCGGCAATATTTATCCTTACGCTGCGGTTACCAGAGGCGAAACTTTTAAGCTTTTATGTATCGGGCTTGGGTTTACCAGCAATCCGGCGCTGACGGTGGACGATTATGCACAAATTATGAAAAATGCGGGCTATATTCAAGGGGATGAAAACGGAAACTTAAATGTTTCGGATTTGATTACGCGTGCGGAGTTTTGTGCCATTTA
>CALXJH010000017.1 GCA_944388555.1 uncultured Clostridia bacterium | reverse complement strand
ATTTTTGAGCCGAAACGATTTAACTCTTCCACATACTGAAAACGATTGTCCCAAACTGCTTCGGTTAAAAAGCTGGTACCTTTGGCAACAGTAAGCAAAGTGCCTGCCAAAGGCTGCAAATCGGTCGGGAACCCGGGATAGGGAAGGGTTTTGACACGCGCTGCATTTAAGTGGGTTGTTCCTTTTACGAGGACTGCGTCATCGTATTCAATTACGGTTCCGCCTACTTCACGGATTTTAGATGTAATCGATTCTAAATGTTTTGGGATGACGTTATTTACCATAACTTCACCGCCGGTGCCTGCAGTCATCAGCATATAAGTGCCGGCTTCAATGTAGTCCGGGATGACCGAATAGGTGGTGCCGTGCAGATGCTCTACGCCTTTAATTTTAATGACATCTGTGCCGGCGCCTTTTATATTGGCACCCATTGAGTTTAAAAAGTTTGCCAGATCTACCACATGCGGTTCCTTTGCTGCGTTTTCAATAATGGTAATGCCTTGCGCACGTACGGCTGCAAGCATTACATTGATGGTCGCGCCGACCGAAACAACGTCGAAAAAAATCTGACCGCCGACAAGCTGATCGGTTGAGAGATCATAATATCCGTCGTATTCATTTACATCAACACCCATCAGGCGAAATCCTTTTAAGTGCTGGTCTACGGGTCGGGAGCCAAAATTGCATCCGCCGGGGCGGGATACGATTGCGTGTTTGAATCTGCCAAGAAGCGCGCCCATAAGATAATAAGAGGCACGCATTTTTTGAACCATATCATAAGTGGCTCTGCAAGAGTTAACATTGGTACAGTCAATTTCGATTGTTGATTTGTTTAACAGGCGTACATCTGCACCGAGCTGGGATAATATACCCATAATGACAGTTACGTCATTGATAGAAGGAACATTTTCAATGACACATTTGCCTTCAGCCAGCAAGGTTGCGGGAATGATGGCAATGACAGCGTTTTTTGCACCGCTGATTGTAACTGCGCCTTTTAACGGAGTTCCGCCGTTTATCAATAGTTTTTCCATTTTTAAATCTCCATTTTATCAGGACTTAAGCGCTTCAATTTCCGCTTTGAGTCGGTCTATCATTTGATTGCATTCTTCTATCTGTGTGAAAAGATTCTGCATATCCGGCATTTTTTCCCCGGACTGATACGCTTGAAAAGCGGCTTCTCCAACGCATACATATAATTTTTTTAATTTGTCTTCGTATTCTGTTAATGTTAAAGAATGCTTGGTTTTTTCCACAAAATGATTGGTTTTACGTGCCGCAGTCTTAGAATATTCGTCGGCTTTGATTTTTACAACATCCCAAAAACCCATAATTTTCATCTCCTTGACAAAAAATTCGCCATGTTCCATGGGGCGAGTCATGCAAAAATAATCAAAACACAATTAAAACAATACTATTTCTTCTAATAGTATATCACAAAAATGCCAACTAATCAATAAAAATTTTATCACAGGTGGAAAAATCAGTACAAACTTCCTCTTTTATGTTTTTGAATTGGCAATTTTTTACATAAACTGCTTCTGCGTCGTGTATATCTACACCAATGGGACTGTTTTCAAATATGCAGTCTTCAATATGTATATCTTTGTTATGTTTTCCAGGAAGGCCTGCTGATTTGATCCCAATGCATCCACGTGCACCGTATCTTGCAGTGGCGCCGCAGTTATGAAACACGCAGGATTTGATTTCAACATCGGTAGCGTGTCCGCCTTCTACGTGCGTGGGAAATTCTGCGCCGAGCAAAATGCCCGAATTCATCATGTTTTCGTATGTACAGTTTGAAATGCGCATATGATCAATTCTGGATAAATGTCCGGCACCCGCAACGTTTTTAAAGGCAGAATCGGTACACACGTAAAGATCCGGTTCCCAGCAGGTGGCAAGGCAAAGCGTTTTTTCGGTAACAGTATATGGCAGCGCTTCTTTAAATGTTACGGTTAAAATCTGACCCGGATGTCCGTCGTATTCGGTTGTTCCTTCGTGGATAAAACTTTCAATTTCGGCAGTTTTTTTCTCGGTGTCAAAATAAAATTCGATATCTGTGCCTGGTTTGAGCGGTAAGTAGGCATAACGTGTGAAAAAACGTATCTGCCGATCAGATAGGATTTCGAGCGGGAAAATATAGTTGCTGTGCATATTCTGTCCGTCCATCCGCACACCTTCCACATACATACGATGTACATGAATTTCACCGCTGCATTTATGCAGTTTAAATGCGTCGCGCGGCGCGGTGAAGAATTGATTGCCTTCCGGTTTGAAGGATACATTTTCAATCGTCAGGTTATGAATATTAAAAGCCAGATGCGCAAATCCGTTGGAGTTGATGGTGCGTAAATTTTTCAGCTGCAAATTTTCAATGTTTCCGAAAAAACATTGAAAGTCTGTTTTAGCGCCCTGATGGAATGTTATGATATCGCCGGGCTGTACCATGCTGGCTACCCGTTCGGATTTTAAAGACAAAAGCCGATCCCCGATTAAACGAAACGGTTCTTCTAAACCCGGACCGTAAGATAAGCTCTCGCCGTCTAAAGCTGTGCCGTCGGGCGTAAATTTATTCAGGCAATGCGTGCCCATGTAATCATGGCAGGGATTGCCGTCAAATACCCGCAGCGTAATTTGGTTGTCGGTCACCGTTTCCACGCGGCCGGCAGAAGCAAAAGCAGGATTGCGGGTAAATTTGAAGTTTTGAATGGTTATGTTTTCTCCGCCGTCTGCCCACAAAATCGATGGCAGCAAGCTGTGCAGTGTGCCGGGATTTGCCCCTTCCAGTAAAGTCTGCGGATTTCCGTTTTCGTCTGCCTGACCGGTAATACAGATATTTTTGAGATCTTTCAGCAAAATATGCACATCTTTATAACCTTCTAATTTTGCACCTGCATCGTGTGCTGTCTGGTCGGTTTCTATGGCATAGAAAGTTTTTAAAGAATATGTGCCGGCTTCAAATTCGAGTCGGTCTGCGTCAATTGCAGCCGCCTGTTCGATTGCCGCTTTGATTCCGTCTGAAGCATCTTCACAAGGCAGTGTTACAAAATCTTTTACATAAACTGTTCTTTGCGATTGCATACATATCACCATTTTCTATTAAAAATTTACGGTTAACCGTTTTAAATAGCTTTTTGCTTAAATAGTATACCATGCTTGTGCTGTATTTGCAACCGCATTGTTAAATTAACCAAAATTATGGTGCAATTTCAACAAATTCAATGGCTTTCTATTGACAAATTTTCTATTTATCGCTAAAATAAAACAAGAAGGCATAAAAATTTTACTTAACCATTTGCCTAAATAAAACAAGAAGGGAAGAAACACCATGGTAATTACAGATATCAGAGTGAGAAAAATCAATTCGGAAGGAAGAATGAAGGCAGTTGTTTCGGTAACTTTTGACGATGCGTTCGTTGTACACGATATCAAAGTTATTGAAGGTCAGGACAAGCTCTTTATTGCAATGCCTAGCAGAAAAACTTCGGACGGCGAATTTAAAGATATTGCGCATCCGATTCATGCGGATATGAGAGAGTCTCTTCAAAAAGCAGTTTTGGCAAAATACGAAGAAACTATGGAAGAAACAGCAGCGGAAGCGGCAGAAGAATAATTCAATAAGCCATCATTTGCCACCGTTTTTTTGCGGTGGCATTTTTGATGTATGCGATAAGGTATTTCGGTTTATAATAAAAGTGTGTTTACAGAAAGGGTGTTGGTGCATGTCATTAGGAATTTATGCGCTTTTAATCATACAAATCTGCGGTATGGTCGCCGGTCAGCTTTTGACAAAAGAAGGCGTGAACCGGCTGGGGGAATTTACATTGTCCACTTTGCCGCAGGCTGCAGTCAGTCCGTGGCTGTGGGGCGGCGCTTTTGTATATATTGCAGCTTCAGCGCTTTGGCTTTGGCTGCTTTCTAAGGGTGAGTTTTCTGTACTTGTTCCTTTTCAGAGCTTGTCTATGGTCATTACTGTTATTATCGGTGCTGCGCTTTTCGGTGAAAGTATCTCTGTTATGCGCTGGGTAGGCATTGCGCTTATGGCGGCAGGTGCCTTTATCATTTCTAAATAGTTTATGTGTTTAATCACTTATTTTGAACAGATGAAGCATTTCTTCGTCTGTTTTTTTATATGCAAAATGACAAGATACACAAAGAGATATACTTGCGCGTTTGGCTAAACAGCGCGCGAGCGATTCGCTTTTTGTAAATCAAAACAGATGCGTACATAAATAAATAGGCACCGCAGAAAGAAAAATCTGCGGTGCCTTCTCATGTACATTACATGCAGTTTGTCAAGACCTTACGTTTTAAGATAATAATTTGTTGTTTTTTAAAAGCGGCGTTAAAAGCGCTAAAACAACGGTTGTGATGATGATTTCGGGTATCATATAGCCGCCGTTATAGCCAAGAGAATAAGCAAGAACGGTTTGATCGGCTTCTTTGTATACGCCCCAGATGAGAATGCCGGAGATTATGTGGCAAATATAACGCAGCAGCGTTACAACAAATCCGGAAAGCGCAACAGACCAGGTTTTTTTACCGCAGGCTTTATATACAATGCCTGCAAGACCTAAAACACCAAACGCAAAAATGTAGTCTAAAAGGACTACCAGCGCCATGTTGATAAAAGTGGGGGTAGGGGCGGGATAAAATCCCATCAGCATCTGTATGCAGCCGTAAACAACACCCGAAAGCAATCCCCATTTGACATCGATAATCAGCGAAATCAGGATGATAGGTACCATGCTGGCAAAAGTCACAGAGCCGCCCTGGAGAAATTGAAAGGGCAGGACGTTCGACAGTACAGCCAGCACAACGGATAACGCAACTAAGATTGCGCTTGTGGTAAGTTTTTTTGTAGTAGACATAAGACGAAACCTCCTTATAATTACCGGCATGCACCGGCGGTTCTCCGCAGGTTTTATAATGCAGGAGAAGTTTGGTATACACGGATAAGTCTAAGCGGAAAAAAAGCGCAGCTGCGGCGGAAACCGAGCATGCGCTTATGGTCTTGACATGTTTCCCTCCGTTGGCATTATCCAAATCAGGTTTTAGGGTCTAAGCATAATCTGCTTACTCTCAGCCGGATTTCCAGCTCCCCTTTATTTGATTACAAAAGACAGTTTACCACAAAATCAGACATTTGTCAACAGAGGAATTATTTTCTTGCAGCAAATAGAAATTGGAAATGCTTTCACAGTTCAGAGCGGTATGCACGGTTTGCCGATGTTGCCGGTGTTTTTATGGTAAATAAAAATTACGGCGGTGCCGGCAAGCGGTAAACGCAGTTATACGCTCGCATCCGCTAACTGCAGGGAATCGCAAAACGGCAATTTCCTATTGTGTGTAGTGAAGGCATCGACACGCGGGCGGCTGCCAAAAACCAAGCTATATTTTCGCAATACGTATGCACTGGTGTAAAAAGGCAGACGCAGGAAAAAATGCAGAAAAAATGCAGAAAAAGCAAGAACACCGGATTCTTAATATATCCGGCGTTCTTTGTTTGTTTTAAAGTTTTTAAGCGGAAAAGAACATTTCATCGCTTTTTGATGCTTACAACGGAGTGCGTTTTTTGAAAATCTTCGAAAGCGGACGTTTCAACACTCCTTTATCCGTTTGCCAATCCGATTGTTTTTTCGGATAGAACAAATTGTATGCGGTTTAGCGCAAAAGACTTTGTCCGGTCATTTCAGCCGGCTTTTCAATCTGCATAATTTCCAGTAAAGTCGGGGCAAGATCTGCCAGTCTGCCGTCTGCAAGCGGTCTGTCTCCGCCGGCAAAAATCAGCGGAACCGGATTTGTCGTATGTGCGGTAAAGGGACCGCCGTCGGCATCTAACATTTGGTCTGCATTGCCATGGTCTGCCGTGATAAGTGCGCATCCGCCCTGTTTTAAAATAGCGTCTACTACTTCGCCCAGGCAGGTATCTACCGCTTCAACCGCCTGAACGGCGGCTGAAAATACGCCGGTGTGTCCTACCATGTCGCAATTGGCAAAGTTTAAAATGATTACATCATATTCGTCCGATTTAATGCGGTTAATCACCTCATCTTTTACCAAATAAGCGCTCATTTCAGGCTGAAGGTCATAGGTTGCAACTTTCGGAGAAGGAATAAGCGCACGGTCTTCGCCGGCGTATACTTCTTCTACGCCGCCGTTGAAAAAGAAGGTAACATGCGCATATTTTTCTGTTTCGGCAATACGCAGCTGTTTTAAACCTTTTTTGCTGATAATTTCACCAAAAGTATTGGTTAATTTTTCGGGCTTGAACGCCACTTCCACATTTGGCATCTGCGCATCATACTGCGTCATGCAAACAAAGAAGGGTTTGATAAGTGTTCTTTCAAATCCGGTGAAATTCGCGTCTACAAAAGTTCTGGTAATTTCGCGCGCGCGGTCGGGGCGGAAATTGAAGAATACAACGCTGTCTTTTGCACAAACTTTTGTAACGGGTTCTCCATTTTTGACAACAACAGCCGGAACAACAAATTCGTCTGTAACCTCGTTTTTATAGGAATCCAATACCGCTTCATACGGATCAGAAACTTTAATGCCGTCACCGTATGCCATAGCATTGTAGGCTTTTTCTACTCTTTCCCAGCGATTGTCTCTGTCCATGGCATAATATCTGCCCATGACGGTGGCAATTTGACCGACACCGATTTGCGCACACTTGTCTTGCAGAGCTTTCACATAATCAGCGCCTGAAGAGGGAGGCACATCACGTCCGTCTAAGAAACAGTGGATGTATACGTTTTTTAATCCCGCACGCTTTGCAAGCTCCAAAAGGCCATACAAATGCTCATTATGGCTATGTACGCCGCCGTCTGAGAGCAATCCCATCAAATGCAGTGCAGACTGATTTTTTAAGCAGTTATCAACTGCACTCTGCAATGCGGAATTTTCAAAGAAATCACCGTCTGTAATGGATTTTGTAATACGGGTAAGCTCCTGATATACAATTCTGCCGGCACCAATATTGGTGTGTCCTACCTCAGAGTTTCCCATCTGTCCGTCCGGCAAGCCTACGTCCATGCCGCTGGCAGACAATTTTGCATGCGGATATTTTGCAAAAAGCGCGTCCATAACGGGCGTGTTTGCGGTATAAATAGCGTTTACACCCTTATCTTTGCAATCGTTGATGCCATATCCGTCTAAAATAATTAAAGCAACCGGTCTTTTTGTCATACGATTCACCAAGCCTTTCTGTCCACAAGGTCCATATAAAGGGGATGTCCGTCTTACAGTGGACTAAACAAGACGTCCATTTTGTAAGAAAAGCTGTTTTATTGTAAAACAGCTTTTCTATTGCCGGAAGTCGGCGCAAGTTACCGTGTATATACGGAAAGCATGCTTTTCCGGTTTATAAACAGTTTTTAAGTTCGAATTTATTTTGCAGCTTGTACAATTACGGCAAAGTCTGCTGATTTCAAAGAAGCACCGCCGATCAAGCCGCCGTCAATGTTTGGTTTTGCCAAAAGCTCTGCAGCGTTGCCGGCGTTCATGCTGCCGCCGTACTGGATGGTTACTTGCTGTGCGGTTTCTGCATTGTACAAATCGGAAAGAATGCTGCGTATGCCGCTGCAAACCTCTTCTGCCTGTTCTGCCGTTGCTGTTTTGCCTGTTCCGATCGCCCAGATAGGTTCATATGCAACCACTACTTTTGCAGCGTCTTCTGCAGACAAACCGGCAAATGCCTTTTTGATCTGGATCGCAATTAAATCCATGGTAATGCCAGCTTCCCGCTGTTCTAAGCTTTCGCCGACGCAAACAATCGGAATCAAGCCTTTTTCCAAAGCTTTGATTGTTTTTTTGTTGACGGTTTCATCTGTTTCCGCAAAATACTGACGTCTTTCGGAGTGTCCGATAATGACATATTGTACGCCCAAATCAGCCAGCATATCTGCGCTGACTTCTCCCGTGAACGCGCCTTTATCCTCGAAATGTAAGTTTTCAGCGCCGATTTTAACATGTGTGCCTTTGGCTGCTTCAACAGCGTTGCTCAAGCAAACGAATGGTGTGCAGCAAACAACTTCGCAGGCAGCATCTTTGGTCGCTTGCGCAACTTCCTGAACGAAAGCATACGTTTCAGAAGGCAGCTTGTTCATTTTCC
>CALXJH010000016.1 GCA_944388555.1 uncultured Clostridia bacterium | reverse complement strand
GCAAGAAATTTTATTTCCATATTATTTCTCATTTTACCACCCCACATACCGTTTTAATTGCTTTATCCATTGTTTCGTATACCGGAATAATTTTATGTAATCCGGAAACGTTTATAATGCGTTCTACTGCCGGCTTGGCTCCCGCAATAAAGACGCTGCCGCCAAGCTCCTTTATCAGTTTGTATCTTCCTAAAATTAAACCAATGCCCGAACTATCCATAAAGTCTAAACTACTCAAATCAAACACCAAATTTTTAACAGGCTTTTCCCGTATTTCCTTATCAATCTCAGAACGCATGATTCCTACGTTATGATGATCCATATCTCCGGAAACTGTAATCGTCAATGTATTGTTGATCATTTTTAAAAGCATAACCGCCACCCTTTCTTATACATTTTAGAATACTGAATTTTTCATGAAATTTTGGTAAAAAAAAGTCGTAAACTCTTAAAAAGTTTACGACTTTTTTCGACATTTGTTAAAATTCTTCTATTACATTTTTCCCGTCCAGCCACGCAATCATATTCAAAGACAACAAATTCCAATTCTGAAATCCCGGATTATTCACGCCCTCACCAGTATCCGGATGGTAATATTCGTGCATTTGACCGCATTTTTGAATATCGTTGCCGAACAAATCAATTGTTTTCTGTGCCAGTATTTTTGCTTCTTGGTCAAATCCATACCGCACAAGGCCCTTAAATACCATATAATTGGAAATTCCCCAAATAGGTCCAAGCCAGCAGGACGGATTCCCGGATTTAATAATGGCATACATTTTTTCCGATTTTCCTAATGTGCACACGCCATACTTTGCATAGAAAATATCGGTGCGTTTGTAATGCTCAACCATTCGTTTTGCCTGCTCTTCGTCTGCGATACCAGCCCACATTGCAAGAAATCCCGACCAGACATCAATCCGCTGTATCAGGGTATTCCAATGGCGGGGACAACCCGCATGCCGAGGTTCGTTTTTATCAATCGGTCTTAAGTTTAAATCCACGCTATAATAAAACCCATCACGTTCGTCCCAGCAATTTGCACGAATTGCTTGTTTTAAAGATTCTGCTTCTGCTGCATATTTTTTTTGCGCATCCGCCATATCAAACACACCGCAAAGATATGCAAGCGCTAACAGTTCCTTATACATAAAGCAATTTAAATAAATAGAGCCAGAACTGCAAGCCGGTCGGTAAAAAGTACAAGGGTCGTTATCCACACCAATTGCGCGGTCGTCAAACCAAAAATAAACGCCGCTCTCATGCTTACAGAAATCTATGTAATAATCTACAAAGCGCGTAAGATTTGGCATATATGCTTTTAACCAATCCTTTTTCCCGCTGTTTTTTACAATAAAGGCCGCGTGCTGTGCAAGGCAAGGCTTGTGCATATTTGTTTTTTGCTTATGGTCCTCATCAAAAGCCTGTTTCATTCCATCATGAATAACAATAGGAATTCTTCCAAAAGAATCCTGCATATTTAGAAAATTTAAAATACAGCCTTTCTCATACTCAAAATAAGAATCACTAATGCCCTCCATATCGTTTAGCTGACAAAGCGCAATATCAGTAAGCCAGCTATCCCAGTCCCAAAGCTGATGCGAATAAACACTGCCAGGCACAATAAACCGATAGGCTAATTTTTTCTGTGTTGGCTCACGAAGCATTTTTAAAAAGTTTCCTTTTGCATAATCTACAATTCGCTGCGCGTTTTCGTTCATATGGATTCCTCCTCGTTTGTGATTAAATTTTAGATTAACAGCAGGCTATGGCATATATACCTTAGCCTGCTGTTTAAATTTAAAGTTTTTCAAGGCTTTCCAATACTTTGTCTAACATTTCCTGGTATTTTATGCCTTTCTGACGCTCTTCCTCTACCAGATGCGCAGGTGCCTTGGCTGTAAATCCCGGATTGTTTAACTTACCCTGAACGCGCTTTACTTCCGCTTCTAATGTTTCTTTTTCTTTGTTCAAGCGTTCACGCTCTTTTTCGATATCTACCAAATCCCCTACAGGTAAATATATAATTGCACCGTCCGATACAACCGAAACCGTATTCTCCTGCACGTCGGACGCAACAAATTCAACCTCCGATGCAGACGCAAGCTTCTTAAAGAAGCGATCACCCAATGTAAATACGTCTTTTTCTCCTGTCTGGACATAGAGTTTTGCTCTGCGTGAAGGCGGAACATTCATAGACGCCCGGATGTTTCGTATTGCCTTTATTGCGTCCATAATCATGGTCATCTGTTTATCTTGCTGTTCAAAAACAAGTGTTTGACTGTATTTGGGCCAGTCTGTACGCATAATCGTCTCGCCGGCATGGGGTAAGTGCAGCCAAATTTCTTCGGTTATGAAAGGCATGAACGGATGCAGCAGCGCCAGTGTATTCGACAAAACATAGACTAGTACTTTCTGCGCCGCATGATTCGTAGGATCTTCTTCCTCATAAAGCCTTGGTTTAACAAGCTCAATATACCAATCACAAAAATCATCCCAGATAAAATCATAAAGCTTTGCAACGGCAACGCCCAACTCAAATTTATCAATGTTTTCTGTAACTTCCTGCACCAAGCGATTATACTTATTTAAAATCCATTTATCTTCTAAACATAAATCTTCAGCAGCCGGCAAAGTGGCATCTTCAATGTCCAGATTCATGAGCACAAAGCGGGAAGCATTCCAGATTTTATTGGCAAAGTTTGCGCTTGCCTGCACTCTTTGATCGTAATACCGCATATCGTTTCCCGGAGAATTTCCAGTCGCAAGCGTGAAGCGCAATGCGTCCGCACCATAACGGTCGATTACCAAAAGCGGATCAACGCCATTACCTAAAGACTTAGACATTTTTCTGCCCTGGCTGTCACGCACAATACCATGGATAAAAACATGCTCAAACGGCGGTTTACCCGTATGCTCCAACCCGGAAAACACCATTCTGGCAACCCAGAAAAAGATAATATCATAGCCGGTTACCAACGTGTTAGTCGGATAAAATTTCTTAAGATCTTCTGTTTGTTCCGGCCATCCCAAGGTTGAAAAAGGCCAAAGGGCAGAGCTGAACCATGTATCCAGCACGTCGTTATCCTGCCACATTTCACTGCCGCAATCCGGACAAACTTTCACCTCTTCTTTAGAAACAATCATTTTGCCGCAATGATCGCAGTAATATGCAGGGATACGATGTCCCCACCAGAGCTGTCTGGAAATACACCAATCCCGGACGTTTTCCATCCATCCTAAATATGTTTTTGCAAATCGATCGGGTATAAATTGTACCGTCTTATTTTTTACAACTTCAACCGCAGGTTCTGCCAGAGGTTTCATTTTAACAAACCATTGTCTGGAAGTAATTGGCTCTACTGTTGTACCGCAGCGATAGCAGGTTCCAACATTGTGGACATGCTTCTCTGTTTTTACCAGATATCCTTGCGCTTCTAAATCCGCAACAATTTGGTTTCTTGCCTCATATCGATCTAAGCCCTGATATTTACCGCCGTTTTCATTGATTTTAGCCTCATCATCCAATATTTTTATAATGGGTAATTGATGTCTTTGCCCAACTTCAAAATCATTGGGGTCATGGGCAGGCGTAATTTTAACCGCGCCCGTTCCGAATTCTTTTTCTACATATTCATCCGCAATTATAGGAATGGTTCTGCCGGTTAAAGGTAATACCAACATTTTTCCTACCAAATCCTTATACCGTTCATCCTCCGGATGTACTGCGACAGCGGTATCCCCGAGCAACGTTTCCGGACGCGTTGTTGCAATCACAACTGACGCATCCGAATCGCATACCGGATACCGGATATGCCAGAAATTGCCTTCCTGCTCTTCATATTCAACTTCCGCATCTGAAAGCGCTGTGATACAGTGCGGACACCAATTGATAATGCGATCGCCTCGGTAAATCAAATCTTTGTTATATAAATTTACAAATACTTCTTTAACTGCTTTTGAACAGCCCGCATCCATAGTAAAGCGCTCACGTGACCAATCGCACGATGAACCCAATTTCTTTAACTGCTTGATGATTGTACCGCCATATTTTTTCTTCCAGTCCCAAACCAGTTCTAAAAATTTCTCTCTGCCTAAATCATAGCGGGTAAGTCCCTGCTCCTTCCGCAAAACCTCTTCTACTTTGATTTGTGTTGCTATACCGGCGTGATCTGTTCCGGGTACCCAAAGTGCTTCAAAGCCTTGCAGTCGTTTATAGCGAATCAAAATATCCTGCAGCGTCTCGTCTAAGGCATGGCCCATATGCAGCTGTCCTGTTACATTCGGCGGTGGAATAACAATGGTGTAAGGCTGCTTCTTTGACTTTGCGTCTGCTTTAAAATATCCATTTTCTTCCCATTTTTTATAAAGTCTATCCTCTATGTCAGCAGGATTGTAAGACTTATCTAAATTTTTATATTCACTCATGTTCTTTCCCTGTTTCCTTTCCGTTGCTTAACACTTTAAAAAATATCCGCGCATAGGATAACATAGCATAAAATGCCGATATAACTGCAATAAACGCCAACGCGGTCGCGACTCCGGTCAATTCCATACCGGGAAATTTAAACCGCAGAACAAAAACCACTATAGCTGTTGCATAAAACACAACCGTCGCAATTTTTCCGCTTGCGTTTGCTTTCACAACCACGCGCTTTTTGAGGAGCACAAATGTTCCGATTGCCATTGTAATTTCTTTGACAAACAACAGCAATACTAACCAGCTCGGTATTAAATCCACCATATACAAACACAAAAATACAGTAAACTGCATGAGCTTGTCCGCGGCAGGATCTAAAATTGTCCCTAAGCGGGTAATCATATTAAACCTTCTGGCAATAAATCCATCTGCAATATCTGTAATCCCTGAAAAAAGCAAGATAATAAACGCCAAATAATAATGCCCTGAAAAAAGTTGAACTACAAAAAACGGAATCAGTACAATTCTCAAAATGGTAATGATATTTGGTATAGACAAACACAATCCCTCCATGTTACAATTCCACAAGTGTATCTAATGCAAGCCCTGTTTCAGCAGACGGAACTAAAATTTCAAAAAAACAACAATCATCATCCAAAAAAGTTCGGACTTTTGTTAATATTCCCATTTCATCAAACTTTTTTAAAACGCGTTCCATTTTGTCCGCCTCCGCTGTAACCCATATTACGTTCCACATAATACCACCTCTCACATGCCGCCGTTTATCAAATTTAAGAAGACAGACTTTTGGGATTGCCGCAAACGCGGAATGCACTGTCCTTAATTACATACCCGACCACTGCAAGTTTCTGTTATCCTCAGTTCTGAGGTTGAAAACTTATTTTCTAACCGTTAATAAATCATTATTCCCATATGAAACAAAAATCGGTTTGTTTTTCCATAATTATAATCAATATATCACATTTTTCCCCGAAATGCAACATCAAAATTTATTTATCACCAAACCAGTCTTAAGTTTCGGATAAAAATAGGTTGATTTTTGCGGCATCTTTTCACCCGCCAAAGACACATCTTTAATCTGCGACACTTTTGTTGGGTTCATCAAAAATGCGCATGCGGCTTTTCCCTCTGATACCAAATGCCGTGCTTCCTCCTCCGAACGTGTATACAGCAAATTCTTTTGCTGTGCCATATTTTCACTGTCAATTCCCAGCTTTTCTAAAATCAGCTTATGCAAAACATTCACATCCAGCTTGCAATAAGCGTCTGATGCGTCCGGCAGCACCTTTTTTATAAACGCATAATCTTTGAGTGTCAACACATAATCTCCGTCTTCACACACCAATATAAAAGAAGGCATTTTTGCATTTGAGATATCCGACATTGCTTTTTCGGAAGCATGTATCTCAAATTCGGGTAATTGTGCAAATAATTTTTCTTTGTCAAACGCAGAAGATAAATTTGTAACCACCCTGTGGGTTGGAAACACCACCAATCCATCATTTTCCAAATCAATTAAAAACATCATAATATATTTTGCTTCCTGCAATTCCGGATGTGCATTTTTAAAGCGCAAGCCGGTTTCGTAACGATGATGACCGTCTGCAATAAATAATTGTTTATCCAAAAACGCCTTTTCTATTTTTTGAACAAATGCTTCATCATCAATTTTCCATAATTTCTGTTCTATACCCTCAATATCAACAAAATCACACAGCTGTGTTTTCGGTGCTTGCTCGGTTAAAGAAGGAATGATTTGCTGTTCATCCATATAAAGTGAATAGATCTGGCTAAAATTTGCATGTGTTGCTTCCATAAGACGGAAACGGTCTTCCTTCGCCTTTGATAGCGTTTCTTCGTGCGGCAAAATCACATTATCAGAAAATTCCTGCAGTAAAACCCGCGCAATCAGTCCTTTAATGGATTTTCGGGTTCCGTCCGGCAAGGAAAAGGTTTGTTCATAGACATACAGCGATGGCCTGCTTTCTTCTTTCAAAACTCCTTCTTTCATCCATTGCTGCAGATATGTAGAAGCGCGGGTATACTTATTGTGTGTTTGCGTATCTTTCGCTTCCTCTTTGCCATACTCCAAGCGAATAATGTTATACGCATCAAGCTGATACAGTGCCTCTTGTTCCTGTGGTGAAATAATATCATAGGGCGGTGTTATCCGTTTTACGTAATCATCTGTGTCGTATCGCAAACCTTTAAAAGCTTTAACTGTTGCCAAATTTTTTCATCCTTTCATAAAAAAGCTATAATAAAATACCATGCACATATATCCTATATTTGTCAGCATTGTGAGCGAATAAATTAAAAGGATCGTCGCAGAAAGCGGAAAGTTTTTTTGCCGTTTGCTGTGCTCTTTATACTCTATCAAAGTTTTAATCGTTTCATTTTCAAGAATCATTTCATCTCTTTGATAAATTTTCAGTACGATATAAATACCTGCTGAGGCATTGACAATATTGGCAAGAATACGAATTATATCCGCGTAAAAATTTGTGCCGATCCTAAAAAAATATGTGACGGCTATATTAACAATCATGCTGATAAAAAATACAGCAATCCAAACATTGATTTTTTTATATCTTCTCATTTTCTTTCTCCAAAACACAAACAACCATTTTCACAAAATATTCTTTTAACGGGCCTTTGCAAAGCGGTTTAAAAAAGCTGCGCAATGGCACCTCATTATAGTAACGGATTAAAAATCCAGAGTCCTTTGAAAGTGATTTAAAACGCTTGATAGACATTTTATTTAAATAAGAAAAATACTCTTCCCCTTTTTCATTGAGTCCAATACGAAAAGCAACACGGTCTGCGCCATCTTCTTTGTCTGCAACTAAATCTTTATATGCCTCAATTAAAGTTTTATCTGAGAAAAACGCCTGTACCCAAGGGATTCCGATGACATCGCTTAAATGCGCGCCGTACGGATGATTATAGGGTGGGAAGTTCACATATAATCTGCCGCCCGGTTTTAAAATACGCTTCATTTCTCTTAAAACCGCTGTCGGATCAGCAACATGCTCCATTGCGTCATTCATGATAATGGTATCAAAGAAATCATCCTTAAAATCGGTATTTGCTGCGTCCTGTACATAAAATGTAAATCCTTGCAAAGACAGTTCTTTCGCTAAGTTTTCTGATTCCTGCTTATATTTTTCTACTACATCAATTCCAACAACCTGCTTTGCACCCTTCGTCAGATAATACAAAGACTTCCCGCCGGCACCGCAGCCTACATCTAAGACCATCTTATCTTTAAACATAGCATCTGTATCGGTAAACTGCAAATAAAATTTAATGGTTTGCTCTCCTTTTTCATACTGCCATCTGGCATAAGTCATACCGCCTGCTGCCTGCGTATTAAAAGGATGTACCGGAAGCGGAAACAATTTGTTGATTTTCTTTAGCATGTATGCCGAAAAACTCATATTTTTTTACAAACCTTCCTCCCACAGAATAAAAACAATAACGCTCGGTTTGTGGGCACACCGGGCATTTTCTATTTACTACTTAGAAATAATTTCAATACTTTCTACTGCGTTATCCTGCACAGTTTCCACTTTAGCTACAAACCCCTTAAATGCCACTTGCTCCCCTGCAGCAACCGCTCTTCCGCTTGCAGTAAGACAGCTTTCCACCGCTTGCCCAATTGTTTGCCCCAGTTCAGCCGGAATGGTTGTTTTATACAACTTGCAAATTTCTGTAACGCTTGTTTTCGCACTGTAAACCATAGCCTCACCCATCGGCGCATTATCCATGTGCAGATATTTACGTACGGCAAATAAAATACCGAATGCAAGAACAAACAAAATAACATCCAATGCAGTCGCATTGCTTCCGTCAATAATAACACGTTTTGCGATTACAAAAACCAATACCTCAATCGCACTGCCCATGCTGTGTTTTGAAAGCATTTTAACAAATTCAATTGCTATAATCAGTTCAATCGCAATATCAAACAAAACTCGGTAATTCCAACTGTTTTTCCCTAAAAACAATCCGGAGATCATAGCGAATAATTTCATAAACAGTTCAATACCGGTGACAATGATAATCAGCAAAATCAATATAGAAAGCGTGATTTCAATAATACTAGCAACCGATGAAACTTTTTTACGCAAATTTTGTTTCAGCATAAATATTCACTACCTTTCGGCCATACGCTAAAAACAGCGTATAGAATTACGATTCGTGTATCGCGCCCAGATTTAGCACTATTCTTATTTAAACTACCATATTTTGCACATTTTGTCAATAAGCGGCTCAATAAACCGAGTAAACAATTTGGCCATTGCGAACTGTCTGCAAAACCGACCAATCTTTGTCTAAAATAACGAAATCTGCGCGTTTTCCTGGTTCCAAAATACCGATATCCTTTTCACCCACAGATTTTGCAGGTGTGTAAGACGCCATTTTTATTGCTTTTTCGATCGGAATTCCCATTGCATGTACCGAGCGCACCATATCATAAAGTGTAGATGTGCTGCCCGCAAGGGCTCCATCATTTGTATAAGCGATGCCGTCTTTGACCTTTACATCCATATCTCCCAATGTATACATTCCATCTGCCAGACCTGTTGCCATCATAGAATCAGATATAAGCAGGAGTCTGTCTTCGCCAATTGCACGGTAGGAAAGCCGAACAACTTCCGGACTGATATGGATACCGTCACCAATTATTTCGGTATATACTTGCCGGTCGAACGCTGCGCCCGGCAGCCCGCTTTTTCTATGATGCAATGGCGACATTGCATTAAACAAGTGCGTAATATGGTCGGCTCCGGCCTCCACCGCAGCCAACGCCGTTTCATAATCGCAGGCGCTATGCCCCAATGAAACATGCACGCCCAGTTGCGCAGCTTTTGCTATAAATTCCATATTCTGCCCAATTTCCGGTGCCACAGT
The DNA here is from genome assembly GCA_944388555.1 of uncultured Clostridia bacterium. Lineage (GTDB taxonomy): Bacteria > Bacillota > Clostridia > RGIG6154 > RGIG6154 > RGIG6154. Next base: position 1,499 of record CALXJH010000016.1, on the reverse strand, counting down.
AATCAGCTTGACTTTTCCGCCTGAAGCATCCTGCAAAGTATAAAGTGATTCTAAGCAGGCTTCGCAAATATACTCCGGACGGTGTGCACCGCAAAATACTGCGTTTAAGAACGGCCCCTCTAAGTTCAGCCCCGAAACAGCATCCAAATTTTTGAACTGGCAAACCGCTTCTTTAAGGGCTGATATAGGTGCACTGATGGTCGTTGGATAAAAGGTTGTTATTCCCTTTGCATACATAAAATTACTGTATGCGTCAAAATCTTTTATGTGCATGCTGTCCTGACCGACCACACCATGCGTATGCACATCAATCAGTCCCGGAATAACGTAGCCGTTAAATATATTCTTTTCCGATTTTCCCATATCTAAAATGTTATGTTCATAGTCTATCCATAAATTGTCAAATTCAAACCGATTATTTAAAACCTTATATCCTTCTAACAGCATTTTAAACCATCCTTTATTACAAATAATAACTTTTACTTCATAAAATGTTATTATTCTTTTTTTTCATTTTATCCGTGCGAAAACAGTATATCATGATTGGCTGTCTTTGTCAAACAACCCCATTCTTCGTAATGCAATTATGGCACGTTTAATACATACATTGTATTGCTCTGTATTTATGCTTTGAGAATAAATAATACTTTTATGATTTCCTAAAATGTATTTTGTTTAAATCACGCACTTATAAATACAAAGCAATACACATAAAATATTTACAGTATATAATCTTGCGATAAAAAGATTGCTTTTTTCCGAAAAATGGTATATAATATATGTTAATAAGGATTTTTGGGAAGGTTTTGTTATGAGAAAAAATAAAAAAACAGAAAGCGCTGTCCGAACATTTCGTACCGGCAGCTTTTGGAAAAAAACCATTTTATTTACTCTGCTTTTTGTTCTGATTGCTATGATTGTAATCGGAACAATTCTCATTTCCTATGCAACCAATTCCATGCCCATCAATTACGATGCGATCTCTTTGAAATTTTCTTCTGTTATTTACGCAATGGATGCAGAGGGAAATCCAATTGAATTTGAACAAGTGCATGGCAAAGAAAACCGTTTATGGGTTGATTTTAAGGATATTCCAGACAACTTAAAAAACGCATTTGTCGCTATAGAGGATGAGCGTTTTTATTCTCATAATGGGATTGATATACCCCGAACTATAAAAGCAACGCTAAATTATATCTTTAAGCATGATTCCTCTTTCGGCGGAAGTACGATCAATCAGCAGCTTGTGAAAAACCTGACAGGTCAAGGTGAAAAATCGGTTGAGCGAAAAGTTCTGGAAATTATTCGCGCTATCCATATGGATAATCATCTTTCCAAAGATCAAATATTAGAATTATATCTAAATACAATTTACCTGAGCCAGGGATGCAATGGTGTGAAAACAGCCGCTGAAAAATATTTTGGAAAGGATGTTTCGGATCTTACATTGGCAGAATGTGCATCCATAGCAGGTATCACGCAGTATCCAACCATGTATG
>CALXJH010000015.1 GCA_944388555.1 uncultured Clostridia bacterium | reverse complement strand
TCCAACCATAATATCTAACATGGATAGTAAATTTTGCATCTGGGATTCGTCATACACTTCTGCGGATGCGGCAAATGAGCAAACACTTGTCATAAAACAAACCAAAAGCAAAATCGACACAGTTCTTTTCATGTATTTCATTCCTTTCACTAATCATGTCTTAAAGCGTCAATTGGATTTAATTTTGCCGCCTTATTTGCAGGAAAATATCCGAACATAATGCCGATTGCAGCGGAGAATGTAAAAGCAATCAGAATGGCAAGATAAGACGGTTTAATTATTAAGTTCAAGAGCGTGCCGGCAACATAGGAAACGACAATACCTAATACAATACCTACAACACCGCCAACGGCACTGGTGGTTGCGGCTTCAACAACAAATTGACTCATGATGTCGAAACGACGAGCGCCTAAAGATTTGCGGATACCAATTTCCCTTGTACGCTCGGTTACGGAAACCAACATGATATTCATAATGCCAATACCGCCAACTAACAGGGAAATGCCTGCAATTCCAACCAGGATAAGGGTAATCTGACTGGTTAAGGTATCTACCATATCCAGCATTTCAGCCATACTCATAACCGTATAATAAGAATCTGAAGCAAAAATAGAAAGCAGGAAGTTTTCTATAATGGTTTTGCCCTGCGGGGATAATGATTCGTCCACAGTAGCAAATGTATAGCTGCTGACAAATGAGAATTGTGTAATGGATCGTACAGTTGTATAAGGAATTATGATTTTATCATCCGAAGAACCTTCTGTACTGTCAGCAACTTCCTCAAATACGCCTACAATTTTAAATGTATTTCCGTTAATCTTTAGTGTCTGATCAACCGCGTTTCCGTTAAAAAATTCCTTACTAATATAACTGCCGACAATACAAACTTTTTGCCTTGTATTGATGTCGTTGTAAGTGAGGAATCTTCCTTGCTGTATTTCGGAAGTGGTAACGTCTAAATAAGATTCTCCGACGCCGGTAATGGAGGAGGATAAATCTTCCGTACCAATTTTTGCAGTGCCTGTAGCTGTTACATTTGGTGTTGCAGCAAGCAGGATATCAGGATGTTCGTCGCACAACGCGAGCATTTCGTCTACGTTAACGGTTCTGGTACCGCCTCTTGAGCGGATGGAGACAGAAATAGTATTTGCGCCTATACTGTTGAATTGTTCCAACATGCTGTTTTTAAATCCGTCCACTAAGCTTACTAAAATAATAACGGCCGCGACGCCAATGATAATACCCAGCATAGTGAGAAATGCCCGCATTTTACTGGCGGCTAGGCTTTTGATTGCGAGGTTAAAAGATTGTTTAAAATTCATTGTAGGCCTCCTTGCTGTACGCTTTGGGAAGGTCTGTCTTCTATAATTTTTCCGTCCTGGATACGTACGATGCGTTTTGCCTGCTCGGCAATCCCGTTATCATGTGTAATTAAAACGATGGTATTGCCTTCTTTGTTTAATTGCTTTAGAAATTTTAGAACTTCCAAGCCGGTTTTTGAATCTAAAGCGCCAGTCGGTTCATCTGCCAAAATAACGGAAGGGTTCCCGGCAAGCGCTCTTGCAATGGAAACTCTCTGCTGCTGGCCACCCGAAAGCTGTGAGGGGAATTTTTTTATACGATCTACAAGCCCGACGCGTTCTAATGATTTTATGGCAAGTTCATGTCTTTTTTTCTGTGGATATCCCCGGTAAATTAAAGGAAGTTCCACATTTTCAAGAAGATTGAGTTTTGGTATAAGATTATATTGCTGAAAAATAAACCCTAATGTTTGATTTCGGATTTGTGCCTGCTCATCTTCTGTTAAGGTGCTTGCGTCAATGCCATTTAATTTATAAGTCCCGCTGGTAGGAACATCTAAGCAGCCGATGATATTCATGCAGGTTGATTTTCCAGAGCCGGATTGCCCAACGATTGCGACAAATTCACCTTTGTCGATATGCAGTGATACGCCGTCTAATGCCCGTATTTCACTGTCGCCGTCTACGTAAATTTTATAAATATCTTTTAAATCAATCAACGCATTCCACCTCCGCCGGTAGGCGCGGCACCGGAGTCAGAATTTCTGTTTCCTGACGGTGCGCCTCCGCCTGCGGGAGGACCACCTTGCGGCGCAGCGCCGCCCATGCCTCCGTTCATCATTTGTTCCATAAAGTTACTATCAGAAACGACTGTGGTGATAAGCACTTCGTCGCCTTCACTTAAGCCGGATAATATTTCAACAAAGCTGTCATTGCTCAATCCGGTTTCTACCTCAACTTGTGTGTAACCGTTGTATATGCTGTCCGCGTTTTCACTGTCCGTTTTTGCATGTGATTGACTGTCTTGTGGTGTTTTTCCGTTTGCAGCAGAGGCAGAATCGGATTTTACCCAGACCGTATTGCCGCGATTAAGTGCCGTAGCAGGAATCATAAGTGTGTCTTTGGAGGATTCAACAATAATTGTTGCCTCTACATTCATTCCGGGTATCAGTCCTTCCGGATTATTTACGATGACGGTTACAGGATAAGTGGTAACACCGTTATTTGTGGTGCCTACAATGCTGATATAATCAATATAGCCGCTGAATGTTTTTCCGTCTAACGCGTCAGCCGTAACAGTAACTTCCTGTCCAAGCGCTACCTTTGAAATATCCAGCTCGTCGACCGAAATATCAAATTTAATAACAGACATGTCTGCAACAATGGCCATGACAGTAGAGGCGTTTGAATTATCGATTTTATCGCCTACTTTTGTGTTTTTATAAATAACAGTTCCGCTAATGGGAGAAGTAATGGTGTAATCTTCCAGTGTGTCATACAGATTATCCAAGCTAAGCTGTGCGTCAGAAAGATTCATAGAGCTGTTAAACAAAGAATCATCTAAAGAAGAACTTTTCAAGGTCGCAATTACAGCGCCTTTAGAAACTCTGTCGCCTTCTTTATAGTTGAGGGAAGCAACGGTTCCTTCCACCTCAGCTTTTACTGTTTTTACGGTATTGTAATCAAATGTTCCGGACGTATTGCAGGCAACACCACAGGAAATAGCAGTAGCAGTTGTAGCAGGCGTAATCGTTCCCGGATTTTTTACAGCAATATCTACTTTAATAACATTCGCGCCTTTGCTGTTTACCACGCTGCCGGAAGATATACGTTCAATGGTTCCGTAAAGCTCTGTGGAGGAGCTGTCTACAAAAACTTGCGCAGGAGCGCCCACATACAAAACATCGCTATCGGATGCGTTAAAATCGATATTTAGTATCATGGTATCACTATCGGTGATTTCAACAATATTTGCGTTTTTGCTGACGTCATCATTTGTATCTATGTAGGTAGAGGTGATTACTCCTGAAATAGGTGCGGTAATGGTGAGCTTTGCCACATCTTCTATATTCTTTGAGTGGTCCCGCTGCGCTTTTGAGAGCGAGTCTTGACTTTTCTGAATACTGTTTTCCATATCGGATGCGTCTATTTTGTAAAGGGCTGTACCTTCCTGTACTAAATCGCCTTCTTCAAAGTAATCGGCAACAACGTCACCTTTCACCAAGGAGGTAATATCATACTGTTCATTAGCCTCAATGGTTCCGGACCCGGTGAGGGTAACTTCAAGGTCGCCGCGGGTTACGATTCCAGTGCTGGTCATGTTGTTAGACACTTCTTTTTTCGTGCAGCTTCTAAAAAGTGCAAAACAGATTACTACAATCAAAACAAGACAAATGACAAGAATGATTTTTTTCTTTTTGCCTGTTTTCTTAAATTGAACAGGCGCGCCATTTGTCTCTGCTGTTTTCTTCTTAAAAATGGACATATCTCTTCCTCCAATTCTGTTTTCCAGAACAATTATACACTAAATTTGTGAAAACTGTGTGAAAAAAAGCAAAAAAAGAAGCAAAAAATAAAAAAGAATATTTACATAACGCAAGAAAAAGGGTATAATAAGTTGGAAGAATGAAAAGGGAGGGGAAAAGATGGAACTTTTGGCACCGGCAGGCTCGTTTGAAGCTTTAAAGGCGGCGGTATCCGCAGGGGCAGATGCTGTTTATTTTGGCGGAGAAGTTTTGAACGCTAGAATGTATAGTAAAAATTTTACCAACAGTGAAATAGAAGAAGCGGCTGCTTATTGCCGGGCGTTTGGTGTTAAAACGTATTTAACATTAAATACATTGGTTTCAGACAAAGAACTGAAAGAAATCCCGACTTTTTTAGAAAATATAAACAGAACGGCGATTGATGGGGTGATTGTGCAGGACTTAGGGATTGCACGATTGATGCGGGCTTGTGTGCCCTATCTTCCGATTCATGCAAGTACGCAGATGACGCTGCACAGTTTGCACGGCGTACAGGAAGCGGCAAAACTTGGATTTTCCAGGGTGGTTGTTTCCCGAGAACTCCCCAAAAGTCAGCTTCAATATATTTGCCAAAATGCACCTGTAGAAATTGAAGCGTTTATTCATGGTTCACTTTGTATGTGCTATTCTGGGCAATGCTATTTAAGCAGTGTTATAGGCGGACGCAGCGGAAACAGAGGCAGATGTGCGCAGCCGTGCAGGAAAGTATATGAAAACGGATATGAACTGAGCCTGAAAGATTTGTGCATGGCACAAAATTTTACATCTTTCTTAGAATGTGGAGTGCATTCATTAAAAATTGAGGGAAGGATGAAATCTCCTGCGTATGTAGCAGGCGTAGTGCAAGTTTACAGGCGTTTAATTGATGAAAAGCGAAATGCAACCAGCAAGGAAATAGAATGTTTAGAGGCGTTGTTTTCCAGAAATGGATTTACAAATGCCTACTTTCAGGATGCGCCTTCCAGACAAATGTTTGGGATTCGTACGGATTCTGATAAACAGAGAACCAAAACCGCTGAAACAGAGTATATCGAGCCGAAAATTAAAATTAAAATGCGGTTTTGTGCACAAAAGGATAAAAGCATGCGTTTATCCATACAGGGAAGCGGAAAAAAGGCGACGGTTGAGGGGGAGGTGCCATCCCTGGCGGAACGGACAGAAACAACTGTAGAACTGTGTAAAAAGCAGCTTTTAAAGTTAGGCGGAACAAAATTTGAAGCCGAGGATATAGACTGCGTAGTTGAGGCAGGAATTTTTATCCCGGTAGCAGCTTTAAACCGTTTGCGCCGCGCATGTGTAGAAGCTTTGGAAGAAGCCTTGAATGCGGTTGTTCCTAGGCCCTTTATTAAAAAGCCGTTGCCTTATACAGATACCCTGCAGCAAAACAAAATTATTTTTTATTGTCAGACGATGGAACAAGCAAGGAAAGTCGGCAAGTATGCAGATGAAATTTGGCTTCCCTTATTTAAGATAAAGGAAAATGTATATGGAAAAACATGCGCGGTTTTGCCGCCGATTTTGTTTGACCGTGATGAGCCGGCTGTAGAAGAAAAAATGCTGGAATTACGAGAGGAAGGTATCTGCAGTGCAGTGTGTTCAAATATTGGCCAGTTTCCAATATGCCGAAAGGTTGGATATGAAATAATAGGCGGCGTAGGGTTAAATGTGTACAATGCCGCCGCTATACAAGCGTTAGCGGAAATGGGCGTGAAGAGTGCGGTGCTTTCTTTTGAAGCAAACACAGCACAAATCCGCGATATGAAAAGATGTATACAGACCAATATAATTGTATATGGTAGATATCCGGTTATGACCATTGAAAACTGTATTATGAAAAATAGAGATGCCTGTATTATGTATAATGGATATGGAGAACTAAGGGATGAGACAGGCAGGTCATTTCCTGTATTTTGTACTTATCCGCATCGCAATATCATTTATAATGCAATTCCGCTTTATATGGGAGATAAAAAAGACGAATTGCCGGAAGGCGGACGGATTTTCCTGTTTACAACGGAATCAGGTGCGGAAGCAGAAAAAATTTGGAATATGTATCAAAACGGAGAAGCTTTAAAAGAATCGTTTACGCGTGGATTTTTTAGAAAGAAAATTTAGGAGGAATGGAAATGAAAAATCAGAAAGTAAAAGATTGTGGGTATCATCATATTGCACTCAGTGCGTCAGATTTTCAAAAATCTTTGGAGTTTTATACAAAGGG
>CALXJH010000014.1 GCA_944388555.1 uncultured Clostridia bacterium | reverse complement strand
TAACGGCACGGACAGCGCCGCCGGCATCTTTAAGCGTCATATAAAGATGGCCGGATGTATGTTTTTTAAAGTTAGAAATCTCACCCTTTACCCACACAGAAGTAAGCAACGGATCTGTATCCAGCATACGTTTGATGTATGCATTTAGTTCCGATACGGTAAACTGCCGTTCATTCACTTTCCTGTTCTCCTTCTTTTTTTCTGAGGACACCACGCAGCAAGCCGTTTACAAAACCGCCTGCCTTAGGAGAGTCATAAATTTTAGCAAGTTCTACTGCTTCATAGATGGAAATGCTGTCTGGGATATCCTGGCGATAATAAATCTCGTATACCGCCAGCCGTAAAATGGCTTTATCTACTTTGGAGATTCGATTGAGCGTCCAGCTTTTCACGGCCGCCGAAATAATACCATCAATTTCTTCGTGATGTGAAAGTGCTCCATTAACAACATCTGAGATATATGCTTGGTCTGATTTGGAATAGTGATACTCATCGAAATACGCCTCTAAAGCTTTCCCCACTTCATTTTTATTGATATCCAGCTGGTACAGCATTTTAAATGCACCATCTCTTGCCTCTTTACGACTCATCCTGTTTTCCTCCTAATTTTCTTCCAATAATTTATATTTCATATCCCACAATTTCTGACTTAAATCCACGTAATAATTATGGGGATTCTCAAAACGTAGTACCTCATCCCATAATGTGTCTATTTGATCCTTACAATACTGTTTAATTTCTTCTAAAGATTTGTCCGGATAAATATATTCTCCCTTATCAAATGCTTGTACCAGTAATTTGCGTACAGTAAAATTTGTGACAACTTTTTTCTTCCAGGTGTATTCAGGATCAAAGAGTGTATATGGCTGATTTTCATCTATCACTTCATCATAAAGTGTAACTACGTCTGCGATTGCTTTATTGGTTTCCTTTTCATACAAGCGGTATAGCGTTTTAAAACCTGGCGTTGTTATTTTGGAAACATTTTCACTTTTTTTGATCTTGGGAATCACTTTACCGCCTTTCTCTACTGCCACCAGCTTATAAACACCGCCGAATACCGGTTCAGACTTTGATGTTATCAAACGTTCTCCCACGCCGAAAGAATCAATTTTCGCGCCTTGAAGCAAAGTGTCACGTATAATGTACTCATCCATTGAGTTTGAAGCCATAATAGGACAGTCAGCGAATCCCGCTTCGTCCAATATTTTTCTGGTTTTTTTCGTTAAATAAGTAATATCGCCGCTGTCAATTCTTACGCCTGCCGGGCGATTGCCTGTAGGCACAACACATTCATTAAAAACTTTTATCGCGTTTGGCAGCCCCGATTTTAAAACATTAAACGTATCTATAAGCAGAACGCATTTATCGGGATAAAGATTTGCATATGCCTTAAAAGCCTCATATTCGCTGTCGAAGGCTTGTACCCAGCTATGTGCCATTGTGCCAACTGCCGGGATACCGTATAATTCTTCTGCAATTGTACAGGCAGTTCCCATACATCCGCCGATATACGCTGCGCGCGCGCCAAGCACAGCAGCATCTGACCCTTGCGCACGTCTTGAACCAAACTCAAATACATTTCTGCCTTCTGCCGCGCGTACTATACGGTTTGCCTTAGTTGCAATCAAACTTTGATGATTGATAGTCAGCAAAATCATTGTTTCGACAAATTGTGCCTGGATCATAGGTCCTTTGACCACCACAATAGGCTCCTGCGGAAAAATTGGCGTTCCTTCAGGTACTACCCAAATATCACATGAGAACTTAAAATCTTGTAAATAGGCAAGGAACTTTTCGGAAAAGCAGCCCTTACTTCTTAAGAACGCAATATCTTGCTGTGTAAAAGAAATATTTTTTATATAGTCGCACAGCTGTTTTACACCGACCATTATAGCAAATCCGCCATCATCCGGAATTTTTCGGAAAAACATATCAAAGCAACCGATTTGCTCCTCCATCCCATATTCTAAATATCCGTTCGCCATGGTGATTTCGTAAAAATCAGTTAGCATAGTTAAATTGATTCCCTGTTTTTCCATACTGAAACGCTTCCTTTCTTATACTTAAAAAGGCGAGGACCCCCTCGCCTAATTTTTACTTTTTCTGTTTTCCGCTCACTTTATTCACTCGAACAAAGTACACAACGAGTTCGTATACATATATTATTCCTACCAACGCGCCCACCAATAATATACGACGCGTCATATTATCAAACATCGGAATATAATTCCCATATCTGAGAAACACACCTGCTAAGCACATAAATACGAAAAAGATTAGATAATAGCACGTTCCTTTTTTCAGAATAAAACGACGTATCGCAAACCATACAGAAAAAACAGCACCGACAATAATCAATGCCCAATAAACATTTAACGCAAAAGCTGCGGTTGAAACTCTGCCTGCTGCTTCCGATAAATAAAAAAGTCCTAACCCCGCAATAAGCGCGTAGGTGGTAGATAGCAGGAAACGATTCACAACCTGTTCATTTTCAACTCTGTTCGACATATATATATCCTCCTGTTAACCCAACTCGCCCAATTGGTGCATGACCAGCGTAACAAACACTATCGCAGCGGTTTCGGTTCTTAAAATTCTTTTTCCAAGCGAAACGGTGGGTATTTCTTTTTTAGTTAAACATGCAATCTCTTTATCAGAGAACCCGCCTTCCGGACCAACAAAAACACCACAAGTCTGACAGCCAGAGTCAAGCCTTTGCAAAATTGTCGCCGCGCTTACTTTTTGTTCTTTTTCGTAAGCACAAAGTGCTAAATCGCAGTGCGTTAGCATTTCTACTGCATCTTCAAATCGAAGTGCTTCATGTATATATGGAACCTTTGGACGCTTACACTGCTTGGCTGCTTCAAAAGCAATCCTTTGCCACCGCTCGGTCTTGCCTTCTTTTGCAACAGCAAACTCTGTTTCCACCGGAATAATTTCCGAAACGCCCAACTCGACACTTTTTTGTATAACCAGTTCCATTTTTGCGCCCTTAGAAAGTCCGGCAAACAATAAAACTTTTGTTTCAGGCTCTGAAAGGTCTTTTTTTCCTTCCCGAATTTCAACCTGAACTTCGGTTTTGGTTATTGCCGAAATAACCCCAATGTATGTAATGCCGCTTCCGTCACACACCTCTACTTCCGCGCCGGGCGTCAAACGCAAAACGCGGCTGATATGTTTGGCTTCATCACCTGTAATGGCAACATGTTTGTTTGTCCCTATTATAAAATGGTCTGTAAAACATCTATGCATATTACACCTATAAATTTTACTATTTTCGTCCTGATTTGTCAACCTAATTTTAAAATTTTTAATAATTGTATTGCATATTCCGCCAACTTCGATTATAATAAAATAAATTTAAGAAAGGCGGGTGATTTTATGCCTTGGTGCCCAAACTGTAAAACAGAATACGAGGATGGCATACAATTCTGCGCAGACTGCAAAGCGCCCTTGGTTTCAGAGATCATTGAAGAAAAGTGGCAGGATTTAGGCCAGCCTGTTGAATTGATTCAGACAAACGATGAATTTGAAGCTGATATCTATATATCCAAGCTAAAAGCCAATAATATTCCTGCGTTTTTGCAATACTCCGGATTTGGTGCTGTCGCAAAAGTATATTGCGGCAGAAGTAATTTTGCAGTATCCATTATGGTTCCGGAAACATTAGCTGAAAAAGCAAAAGAGGTCATCTCCAAAAACCAGGACTATGATTTTTCTGAAGCCGAAACCATGTCGCTCCCTGAAGAAACGGAAAAATCACCATTTTTCGAGAAAACCATTTTATACTTGATCGCAATTATTCTTCTTGTTATAATCCTTGCATTCATTTTTTCTCGGTTCTGATGTAAATAATATTGTATAAGCAATTGTTTGTGTCTGTACAGGCAATTGCTTTTTAATTGTCGCAAGTCATAATCTCGCCTACGCCATTTAAAACATAGGTTGGTTTATAGGGGAACTTTGAAATCATTTCCTTGCTTGTTACACCGCTGAGTACCAGTACGGTATCAATTAAGGACTCAATACCAGATACAATATCGGTATCCATTCTGTCTCCGATAAATGCCGTCTCATTACTATGGCATCCAAGCGCTTTAATTGCATGACGTACCATTAAAGGATTCGGCTTTCCGACAAAATAAGCCTTTCTGCCGGTTGCAATCTCTATAGGCGAAATCAACGCACCGGTAGCCGGCATGATTCCTTTTTCAGTAGGCCCGGTTATATCGGGGTTTGTTCCGATTAACTTTGCACCTTTGTTCACTAACTCGATTGCCTTCTCAATTTTCTCAAAATTATAACTTCTTGTATCTCCCATTACAACATAATCAGGATTAACGTCATTCATGCAAATTCCTTCATTATAAAGTGCATTCATTAAACCTGCTTCGCCAATCACATAGGCGCTGCAATAAGGTTTTTGATGTGCTAAAAACTCCGCCGTTGCAAGAGCGCTGGTATAAAAATGCTTTTGCGGTACAGAAAGTCCCATACGCATTAGCTTTTGACTTAATTCTGCGGGTGTACGCTCTGCACTGTTAGTTAGAAATATAAATTCTTTCCCTGTGTCCTGAAGCCATTTAACAAACGGCTTTACACCTTCTAACAAAGAATTACCATGATAAATAACGCCATCCATGTCGCAGATAAATCCTTTTTTATCCTGTAATGCTCCCAATCGCCTTTCCTCCATTTCACAGAACCAAATGTTTTTTCATGTAAAGAAACACCAAATAAAATCTAAGTGAAACTTTATTATGTATTTATAACCTGTTATTGATTGTTTCTAATATCCACACGCTTGATTTTTCCGCTTATGGTTTTCGGCAGCTCATCTACAAATTCCACAACTCTCGGATATTTATAAGGTGCGGTTGCTTTTTTAACAAAATCCTGTATTTCTTTTACTAACGCATCTGATGGTGTATAACCTTTTGCCAATACAATTGTACCTTTAACAGCCTGTCCGCGGATAGGGTCCGGAACGGCGGTAACTGCACATTCTACAACAGCCGGATGTTCCATCAAAGCACTTTCAATCTCAAACGGTCCAATGCGGTATCCCGAACTTTTGATTAAATCGTCCGTTCTGCCCACATACCAGAAATAGCCGTCTTCATCTCTCCAAGCCATATCACCTGTGTGGTACAGTCCATCGTGCCAAGCGTCTTTTGTTTTTTCCGCATTACTATAATATTCTTTAAACATTCCAATCGGCGCCCCGTTCTCAGTACGAAGGCAAATTTCACCGACTTCACCATTTGCAACAGGATTTCCCTCACCGTCTACCAATGCAACATCATATTGCGGAGAAGGTTTTCCCATAGAGCCCGGTTTCGGTTCCATTCCGACCAGGGTTGCAACAACCAGTGTGGTTTCGGTTTGTCCGAATCCTTCGCAAAGTTTAAGACCTGTTGCCTCATAAAACTTATTATAAACTTCAGGATTGAGAGCTTCTCCAGCAATTGTACAATATTTTAAGCCGGATAAATCATATTTCGTGATATCTTCCTGAATGAAAAAGCGGTACATGGTAGGTGGTGCGCAGAAAGTCGTTATTTCATACTTTTCCATAACCCCTAAAATATCTTGCGCAATAAATTTCTCAAAGTCATATACAAAAACACAGCATCCACAGAACCACTGTCCATAAAGTTTACCCCAAACAGCTTTGCCCCATCCAGTATCTGAAATGGTAAAATGCACGCCGTTTTCCTCTACATTATGCCAATATTTCGCTGTTTGTATGTGTCCGATGGCATATGTATGCGCGTGTGCTGCAATTTTCGGGTAGCCGGTCGTACCGGAAGTAAAATACATCAGCATCAATTCGTCCGCTTTTGTATTCTGTCTCTGAAGCTCAGAAGAAAAGTCTTTAAATTCCTCATTAAAGTTATGCCAACCGTTCCGCTGTCCATTGACCAGTATTTTTATGGTCATTTCAGGGCATTCGGGCAAAGAGGCTTCCACATGCTCTGCAACCTCTCCTTCTGCAGTACATACGATTGCTTTCACACCCGCAGTCTGAAATCGATATACAAAATCCTTCTTCGTTAAAAGATGTGTAGCCGGAATTGCAATCGCACCCAGCTTATGCAGCGCTATGATTGAAAACCAAAACTGATAGTGCCGTTTTAAAACCAGCATAACACGATCGCCCTTCTGAATACCGAGAGATCTAAAATAATTTGCTGTCATATTTGAATATTTTTTTATATCTCCAAAAGTAAAAACGGTTTCTTTCTTATCATTGGATAAATATATCAACGCACGCTGATCTGGTTTTTTATCTGCCAAAACATCCACAACATCGTATCCGAAATTGAAGTTTTCCGGAACATTAAACGTTAATTTAGATAAAACACCATTTTTATCAAATTCCGGATTTATATACTTATCACATACTAAGCTCATTGCCTTTTTCCTCCTTCAGCACCACTGCTAAAAATTCACAGTCCGCTCCGCCGACGGCGATCATGCCATGCGGATGATTAGAATCGTAGAAAATAGAATCCCCTTCGTTTAATATCTCTGTATGTCCTGCAATTTCAACTTTTAAAGAACCCTTCAAAATCAAATCAAACTCCTGACCTTCATGGGTAGAAAGATGAATGGGTGCATCCTGTTCTTCGATTGAAAACGGTGCAACGACAACAAACGGTTCTGCTTTCCGATGTTTTAACCGATATCCTAAATGCTGGTAAAAAAAGCCTTTTCTTCTCTTAATTGCCATGCCTTTTCCTTTTCTTGTCAAACAATAACATGAAAGCTTTGGTACATCCCCGGTAACGATCTCCGCTATGTCTACACCAAATTTTTCAGCGCATTTATAGAGAAAAGTAAATGAAAAATCGCTTTTACCTTCTTCACACTGCAAATACTCTTCTACAGTAACATCTGCCGCTTTTGCCATTTCCTCAGGCGTAAACTCCATAATCAAGCGAAGGCCTTTGATACGTTCCGCAATTTGCAATACCTGATTTTCCATTTATTATCATTCCTTTCAGTGAACCTTAACTTTTTTATTATACCGCTATTTCCTTAAATTGTCAACCCGAAGCTTTGTCCTGTAAACTCTTCCAATGAATTTCCTAAAAGTTTTTGCTGTATACCGCAACTCTGTATAAAGGCCTCTGCTTTCCATAAACTTTTTATCATTTTCAGTCATTTCGAGAAAAACACCGGGAAAGTCCTGATAACTGCCTTCATAAATCATAAAACGTTTCAGCTTATTGCGCGCCCCATCAAGGGTATTGACACCATCTAAACATTTAGCCCCTTCCACACCGGCATAAGTCAGTGCGTCTTTACAAAACTGTATACAAGTATAGCATTTATCCACATGAATTTGCCGATGGAAAATTGTTCCGATCGCATCTGCCATATTATATACGTATCCGTCTACATCATAAAAAACCGATTCTATAAATCCGGTCAGAAGATCAAACTGCTTTTTGGTAACCGGCAGACGGAATACACAAATTTCCACATTCGCGCCTCCGCCTAATGAAAGTGTATAAAAACTTTCACGCATTGGTCCGCCAGTTATGAAATTCTTTACAGAAACTCTGCCAAAAGAATATATCTTACTCAAATCCGGTTTCGTGCTGATGGACATATGATTATATTTATTATCCAGCACTTGACGAATTACTTTTCCCACAACGGTGGGTGTTTTTGTAATTATAATATAGATATACACAATTGGTTCACCCCCATTACTCCTGTTTTCTATCCCTTTGCATTAAGGTAATGACCGCTTGCTTCGGGTTCTTACCGTGATATAATACCTCATATGCAGTTTCTACGATCGGCATTTCCACATTATACTTTTTGGCAAGCATATACGCGCACTTACAGGTTTTGATGCCTTCCACAACCATCCCTACATCTTTTTTTGCAGTTTCGACATCTTCCCCTTGGCCTATCAGAATCCCGGCGCGTCTATTTCTGCTATGACGGCTGGTACATGTAACAATCAAATCGCCGATTCCGGTAAGCCCGCTAAAGGTTTCAGCTCTTCCGCCCATAGCCTTCCCCAGCCGAATAATTTCAGCCATGCCGCGCGTCATTAGCGCCGCTTTGGTGTTATCTCCATTGCCGATCCCGTCTGAGATCCCGGCACACAGTGCAATAACGTTTTTAAGAGCACCGCTGACCTGCACACCTATCACGTCTGTATTGGTATAAACCCGAAAGACAGGCGACATAAATAAATCCTGCACTTTCTTTGCTTTTTCTAAATCGTTACAAGCCGCTACAATTGCTGTAGGTACACCTCTTGCGACTTCCTCGGCATGCGTAGGGCCGGAAAGCACAACAATATTTTGCTTTTGCAAGGTTTGCTCCATTACTTCCGACAAAGGCATTCCGCTTTCTTCTTCAAAGCCTTTCGCCACACAAATGATAATATCGGGAAGGTTATAATCCTTTATTTGTTCACATACCTGCTTTACCACATGCGACGGTACCGCAATAATCACCGCATTTGCCGCCTTCAAAACTTCGTCTAAATCACAGGATAAATGCAATGCATCCGGAAGGGATACCCCTTTGAGCAAAGGATTTTCCCCTGCCTGCTGCATTTTTTCAATTTCATCATGAAAGGCAGACCAGAGAAAAACATCGCATTGCTTACGGCAAAGCAAGATAGCCAAAGCAGTTCCCCATCCGCCCGAGCCTAATATTGCTATTTTCATTTTATATCCGCCTTTCCCGAATTTTTCTTGCCAAATTTATTTTCTGTTCCATTTAAAAGCCGTTTTATATTTGCTCTGTGGGTAATAAATATAAGAAAAGTAAGTATAATGACGCCGCCCTGGAGCAAAAACGCACCTTTATGCAGTACGAAAAAGAGAATACACATAACCACCAAGCCAGTAAGCGTGCTGATGGAAACGATTTTGGTTAATCCAATCAATAAAAGCATAACAATCCCTGTCACAAGGAAAATTTTCCAGTCTAAAAACAAAAGTACGCCAAGAACAGTAGATACACCTTTCCCGCCTTTAAAGCCATAATAAAGAGGAAAAACGTGTCCTACCACAGCAAACACGCCGGCAATCAGCTGATTTTGGAACAGCAGCCATCCAATCAGGCACGCCAATATACCTTTGATAAAATCGCCTAAAAAAACCAAAACACCTATTTTTTTACCTAATACGCGCACCGCATTGGTAGCGCCCGCATTACCGCTTCCCTTGGTGCGAATATCTACGCCCGAGAGCGAACCGATCACAAGCGCCGTATTAACACTGCCTAAAAGATATCCGCCCAGCGCAGCAATCGCCATATATAAATAATCCATGATTGACTCCCTCTTTATTTTTTTTCATTCTTTTCACGCACAATAAAACGCACCGGCGTTCCTTCCAACCCAAAGGTTTCACGTACTTGATTTTCAAGATAACGGATATAAGAAAAATACCCCAATTC
>CALXJH010000013.1 GCA_944388555.1 uncultured Clostridia bacterium | reverse complement strand
CCATCTGACTATATAATTATTTATTTTTTCTCCCAATTCTTTGGCACTTTCCATGGCAATAAAACCCAAAGGCGCCACGCTGGTTTCAGGATGAAAGATTAATTCGCTTTTCATGTGTGATTTCCTCGCTTTTTCTTAGTTTAAAATGAAAACAAAAATGAACGTATCCAAACGAACTGCCCTAAACATTATGAAACCATGCTTAGGGCAGATGTTATACATAAATTAAACTTCAACCAAATACGGTTTTAAATATTCCGGAGCATCATTTTTATCCGCTGAGATAGAAATAGAGAAATGAATATTAAATTTTTCGCCAATATCTTCTAACTGTTTCAGGAAAACCTCAAAACCATGTTCTTCCGATTCTACGATTTTCCAGATACTGTCTATAAAGATATGGGATGTATCAAAGTTATTTGAGATAATTCCGCAAATGAATCCATAGAACTCATCATAGTTTTCAATAGAAAATTCCTGTGTGTTCATATAGCGTACATTGTGTGCCAGATCATACATTAACCGGTTCCCTTTGCTTAAAAAGACTAAGCATCCCGGTTCTTCTTTGACTGCGGTATTTACCTCATCAATCATATGCTTTGTTTTGCCGGATCCTTTTTTGCCAATAATCACCTTAATCATATATCATTCCTCCTTTAATAAATAGTACTTCTCTATCTTTATATATATAATACTATACATAAAGAAAAATTTCAAGTGCTTTTTATATTATTTTAATTGATTTTCCAATTTTTCCTTAAGCTCTTCATATCCGGGCTTTCCTAAGAGTGCGAACATATTCTTTTTATATTCTTCAACGCCCGGCTGATCAAAGGGGTTAACACCCAATAAATATCCGCTGATTCCGCATGCTTTTTCAAAGAAATAAACCATATATCCAAAATGGTAGGCATCTGCCTGAGATATAGAAACAACCATATTCGGAACAGAACCGGAGACATGTGCTATAAGCGTTCCCTGGAAAGCTTTTTTATTTACATAATCCATTGTTTTTCCGGCAAGGAAATTCAAACCGTCAACGTTATCTTTATCTTCGCTCAGTGTAATATCCTTTTTGGGATTCTCAATATGAATAACGGTTTCAAACAGGCCTCTTTTACCATCTTGTATGTACTGACCCATAGAATGCAAATCAGTAGAAAAATCTACAGACGCCGGGAACAAACCTTTGTTGTCTTTCCCTTCACTTTCACCGTAAAGCTGTTTCCACCATTCAGAGAAATAGTGCATAAAAGGCTCATAATTAACCATAATTTCAGTTGTATAGCCTTTTCTGTAGAGTATGTTGCGGATGGCTGCATACTGATAACAAATATTGGTTGTTAAATCATCCTGTGCAAAATCTTTGCAAGCATCTGCCGCACCTTTCATAATCTCATCAATATCTGCGCCGCTGACTGCAATAGGTAAAAGGCCAACTGCCGTCAAAACTGAGAATCTGCCGCCTACATCATCCGGAATAACAAAACATTCATATCCTTCTTCGTCTGCCAGTTTTTTCAGCGCGCCGCGTGCTTTATCGGTCGTCGCATAAATACGCTTTCTTGCTTCTTCTTTGCCATATTTTTGTTCCAGCATTTCACGGAAAAAGCGGAAAGCTACCGCCGGCTCGGTGGTTGTACCTGATTTTGAAATAATATTCACTGAAAAGTCCTTACCCTCAATGGCGTCCATAAGTTCGCAAAGATAGGTAGAACTGATAGAATTGCCGGCAAATAACACCAACGGCGCATTTCTTTTTTCTTTAGGAAGTATATTTGCGAAAGAGTTCCCAAGCATTTCAACTGCCGCTTTGGCACCCAGATATGAACCGCCAATACCGATAACGATTAACACATCGCTATCCTTTCTGATTTGTTCTGCCGCTTTTTTAATGCGCGCAAATTCTTCTTTATCATAGTTTACAGGAAGCTGTATCCAACCCAGAAAATCATTGCCGGCACCTGTTGCCTCATGAAGGGTCTGATGCGCACTTTTAACCGCCGCTTTCATCTGCTCCATTTCATGGGCTTTCACTGTCCACTCAGTTTGACTGTAATCCAATTTTAACATAATTTCGTCCTCCTTAATGATTGGTTCTTGTAACTTCAAAAACACCTGAAATTTTTTTCAGTTTGTTCATTACATTTATCAATTGTTCACTGTGTGTTATAATAACAGAAATTTCTATGATACAAACATTTTCTTTTGTCACTCTGGCATTGACAGCTGCCGTAGAGACTTTAAGATTAGACAATTCTGCCATTGTTTCAAACAACAGTCCATCGCGATCCATAGCTGTAACTCTAAGATCGGCAACATAAGAAGCGTTCTGCGCGTCTTCTTCCCATGCAACCTCTATGATACGTTTCTTCTCCTCTTCAGTGGCATTAAGCACATTGGTACAGTCTGCCCGATGTACAGAAACACCCCGTCCGCGTGTTATATAGCCAATAATCTCATCTCCCGGAAGCGGATTGCAGCATCTGGATAAACGAACCAGACAGTTCTCAATTCCTTTTACAATAACACCGCCATTTGTACTTTTCCTATTTTTCTTGGTATGCTCTGCTTCAACGGGCGGAATATGTTCTTCCTTCGGCGACTCTGCCAGCTTATCTAACTCTTCACGAAGTTTCCGCATAATTTTCTGTGAAAGCGGCCCTTCAAATCCGATGGTTGCATAGATATCATCTACCGACTTAATTCCAAATCTTTTCATCACGCTTTCAGAAAATTCTTCTTTAAACGCATTCATATTTGAAAGTTCACGCCGCCGGATTTCTTTATCCACAAGTTCTTTGCCTTTTTGGATATGTTCATCCCTGTAATTTGCCTTAAACCACTGGTTTATTTTACTGCGCGCCGCAGACGTTTTTACAATTTTCAACCAGTCTCTGCTGGGACCTTTCGCGGTAGGCACAGTCAATATCTCCACTATATCGCCATTTTGCAACACCTGATCAATGGTAGCGATTTTCCCGTTGATTTTCGCACCGACCATTTTATTTCCAATCGCACTGTGAATAGAATAGGCAAAGTCGATAGGACATGCCCCTGCCGGGAGACTTATGACTTTTCCTTTCGGGGTAAAGACAAATACTTCATCTGAAAACATATCAATTTTCAGACTTTTCATAAATTCCTCGGTATCAGAAAGTCCGCTCTGGATATCGAGCATTTGCCGGATCCATTCTAACTTACTGTCCATATTGCTGTTAGACGTCGTGCCTTCTTTATATTTCCAATGCGCAGCAATACCATATTCTGCTGTCTTGTGCATTTCCCATGTCCGGATTTGAACCTCAAACGGATATCCGTTCGGGCCTAACACTGTTGTATGCAAAGACTGATACATATTCGGCTTAGGCATTGCGATATAGTCTTTAAAGCGTCCGGGTATCGGTTTATACATTTCGTGCACCAATCCCAGCACGGCATAACATTCCGTAATACTGTCTACAATGATACGCACTGCAAACAAATCATAAATCTCATCAATGCTTTTATTCTGACCGTACATTTTTCGGAATATGCTGTAAAAATGTTTTGCACGTCCTTCAATATGCGCATCAAAATTCAGTTCCTTAATTTTTTCTTCTATTTCCTGAATGACATTGGCTATAAATTGATCTCGCTCACTCTTTTTTTGATTGATGCTTTCATAAATTTCACGAAACGCGACCGGATCCAAATATTTAAGCGATAGATCTTCCAATTCCCATTTGATTTTTGAAATTCCAAGTCTATGTGCTAACGGGGCATAAACATCTAATGTTTCCTTTGCCTTTTCGCGTTGTTTTTCCTCCGGCATGCTTTTTAGCGTCCGCATATTATGCAATCGGTCTGCAAGTTTAATAATAATAACGCGTACATCCGACGCCATAGCCAAGAACATTTTTCTTAAATTTTCTACCTGCTGCTGCTCTTTGGATGAAAACGGAATTTTAGCAAGTTTAGTAACGCCTTCCACCAACATGGCAACATCATCACCGAATTTTTCCTTAATATCTTCATAACTCTTCGGTGTGTCCTCTACTACATCATGCAAAAAACCCGCAGCAATAGACTCACAGTCCATATTCAGTGAAACCAGTATTTTGGCGACTTCAAAAGGATGGGTAAAATAAGGTTCGCCCGATTTGCGTTTTTGCCCTTGGTGCGCTAATTTTGCTTCTTCATAAGCTCCCTGAAGCAACGCTACATCCGGATTAGAATTATATTTTTTTATTTCCTCCAACAATTCTTTGAACTGCTCGTCCATATCTGATTTCACCTACTTTATGTCAATAATTTTTAATTGCGCCTTATCAATCCCGCGATAGGAATTGATTTCTAAATTTGCCATAACCGTAATAACGCTGCCGTATGTGATATCTGTCCTGCTTGCAAATCCGAACGCAATTGCATCAATGGTTACGCCGTCTTTACAAAGCAAAAGTTTTAAATGCTGTTTTTCAGCACCTATTACACTTATTCTATGTACTGCCATATTTTTTATCACAAAAACCGGTTGTTTATTTCCAACGCCAAATGGTTTGAGTATATCCAGCTGACGTACCGTTTCTTCATTCAGATGCCTTCCTCTTAATTCACAATCTGCCGTCAATACCGGCTTCAGCTGCGTCTGATCCAGTTTTTCACGCGCATATGCATTGATTTTTTCGCGAAAGGCGTTTATTTTTGCACTTTCAATCACCAGACCTGCCGCAAGCTCATGCCCGCCAAAGCGAACCAATGTATCCTGACAGGCACATAACGCGTCAAATAAAGAAAAACCTTCCAGACTTCTGCCGGATCCCTTATAATTTCCGTCTGCACCAGGTGCAATCAGAATACAAGGTTTATCATATTTCTTCGTAAGGCGGGAAGCAACAATGCCCACAACCCCGTGATGCCAGCGCTTATTAGAAAGAACCAAAATCAAATCCTCTTTATAATATTTTTCCACCATTTTGATTGCTTCATTCAAAATTTGGAGTTCTATATCCTGGCGCTGCCGGTTACATTTTTCTAAAGTTTCAGCAATGTGAAAAGCTTTTTCTTCGTCCTGCGTTAAAAACATCTCTACGGCACGAGAAGCATCATCCAATCTTCCGATGGCATTGATCTTAGGTGCAATTTGAAATCCGACTTTTGTACTGTCCATCTCTTTTCCGATGAGCCCTGCCAAGTCAAGCAAAGCACGGAAACCTGCATTCTTGCTTTTCGGCATTTTATCAAGCCCTAAGGTACATAGAATACGATTTTCACCCGTGAGCTGCGCAATATCCGCAATGGTACCTAACGCTGCAAATTCCGCATACTCCTCTGCTACATTTTCTAATGACTGTTTTTTACATAACAGCGCCTGACTGAGCTTTAAAGCCACACCCACGCCTGCTAAAAACTTATCCGGATACTTGCAGCCAGGTGTTTTCGGATCAATGACCGCGACTGCTTCAGGCAAACATGAACCGCACTCATGATGATCGGTAACAATCAAATCTACACCAAACTGTCTGGCATAATTACACTCCTCGACAGCAGTAATGCCGCAGTCCACCGTTATGATAAGTTTGGTTCCTTGATTTGCAAGATATTCGATTGCGTGTTTACTGATACCATACCCTTCGTTTTCCCGCTCGGGTATGTAATAATTAACGTGTGCCCCAACTTTTCTAAGAGTCGCAACCAAAAGTGCACTCGAAGTAATCCCGTCTACATCATAGTCCCCGTAAACTGTAATTTTTTCACCTAACTGCACTGCATTTTCTATTCTTGAAACTGCCTTTTTCATATCTGAAAAAAGAAACGGATCACTCAGTTGTTCCAAACTTTTATCTAAAAATGTTTTCGCTTGCTCAGGTGAAAATCCACGCACGGCCAAAATAGCCGAAACGAGCCTATTGGCTCCTGTTGCCTGCACAATTTCATCTATCGCATCAGACGAAGGCGTTTCAGGCAAAATCCACTTATTCCTCATTTTTCGCCTTTCCTCATAATAAATTATAGATATTATAGCAGATTTTCTCGCAAATTACAAGTCTTTTCAAACAGAATCCCATTTTTTCGGTGTGAAATTTGTTTAAAATATTTTTCTTCTACTAACCTTACTAAACATTATAAAATCTTCCCAAAACAAAAGACGCCCTTTGTTTTTATACAAAAGGAGTCTTGTAAAGCATAAATATTTTCGCGCCTATTTGTTTATAAATGACATGTTTTATTTCTAAAACGCAAAAATATGCAAAAAAGTTCATTTTTTCACATAAAAATATTGACAAGTACTTTATTTCGTTTTATAATTATTACGGTTAGGAGGTGAGACGATGAATATTGAAACATTTATCCAAACAAACAGAAATAAAAAACATTTGACGCAAGCCGAACTTGCAAAATTGCTGCACGTAAGTAACACAACCATTTCTAATTATGAAAACGGAGTCAGTACGCCGAATATGCAGACACTTCTTCAAATGGCAGATATCTTTGAAACATCTTTAGAAGAGCTTTCTTTCGGAAAAATTTCTTTATTTGCATCCCTCATCAAACGCTTTTACGGAATTATCAATAACTTTCCTTTAGATGAATTTAAATTTGTACAAATCAGCTCTCGTTTTGCACGCTGTCCTTATATAACCGAAGGAGATATCGTGTTCGTGCGTAAAATACGAAAGAAACCCGCTGCAGGCACATTGTTGCTGGTTGATTCTGAAGATGGCAAAAATACGATTTACAAATTATCCTACAGCAATTGTTACTACATTCTTTCCCCCTGCACAACAGATAAATCGCAAAATCCGATAACGCTGAAGAATTTAAGCGCAAATATGCGGGAAATCAAATCTGTAATTCATTTTTTATAAACAAAAATGTGTCCGGCGCACAGCTCAGTCTACGAGCTGTGTTTTTTATAACTAAATGAAAAAACGATAATCGTTTATTTCAAATGTACTACCGTAACCCCCATATCTCCTTCTCCGTACTTCCCTAACCGAAAAGTATCTACATAGCGGTTTGTTTTCAAAAAATCATGGACTGCCTGACGAAGTGCACCTGTCCCTTTACCATGAACAATCGTTACCGTTTTCAGATTTGCCACCACCGCATCATCAATAAAACGTTCTACTTCTTTAACGCCTTCTTCGGCAAATTGTCCTCTGATATCCAGCTCCGGACTGATCACCTGTGCTTTTCCGGCTACCGAGCGGCTCAAACTGTAGCTTTGTGCAATCTTTTCCCCTTCATTATCTTCTGCCTGCCGTAAAGATTCCACCGGAACGGTTATTTTTAATATACCAGTCTGAACCAACACTCTTCCTTTTTTATCCGGAGGATTTAAAACCGTACCTACCGTATCGGTATCCACAACATACACCCGGGTCCCCGGAAGCAGTTTGGCGGGTATTTTACCCGGCACACTTTCTTTTCGCTGCATTTTCCTGGAAAGTGCACCGCTTTTCTCTTTTAACTCTTTGCGTATTTTTTCCAGTTCTTTTTGCGCTTCTTTTTCTTTTCTTTCTTGGCGCAAAGTGATAATTTCCGCCAGCATCTTTTCTGTTTGCGCGGTCGCGTCATCAATGATTTTCTGTGCTTTTTGTGTTGCTTCTCTACGCAGTTTTTCGCTTTCTTTTTCGATCCGCTCATACTCCTTTTTAATTTGCTGCCGCTGTTCCTCTGCCTGACGAGCAAGCAGCTGCATTTTATCCTGCTGCGCTTTCGTTTGCTGACGGCTTTTTTCCAATTCACTCAGTACATCTTCAAATCGGATGTTTTCGCCGGATAAATATGTTTCGGCTTTATTCAAAACTTTTTCATCCAAGCCTAATTTTTTAGAAATGGCAAACGCATTCGATTTCCCGGGAACCCCGATATTCAGCTGATAGGTTGGACGGAGCGTTTCTACATCAAAAGCACAGGACGCATTTTCTACACGCTTTGTTGTCATCGCGTATAATTTTAGCTCACTATAATGCGTTGTTGCGACAATTTTGGCACCTTTTTCCCGCACATGCTCCAAGATCGCCATAGCCAGTGCAGCGCCTTCTGTTGGATCCGTTCCCGCACCAAGCTCATCAAAAAGAACCAATGTATCTATTGCACTATTTTGTACAATTTGCGTAATATTCACCATATGCGATGAAAACGTACTTAAGCTTTGCTCAATACTCTGTTCATCACCGATATCTGCATAGATTTCCTCAAAAAAGGATATTTCACCGCCGTCAGCCGCCGGAATATGCAAACCTGCCTGTGCCATCAGGGATAAAAGTCCGAACGTCTTAAGTGTTACCGTTTTTCCGCCGGTATTCGGGCCGGTTATCACCAGTGTATCAAAAGAATCCCCTAAACGAATATCAATAGGCACTACCTTTTCTTTAGGTATCAGCGGATGCCGCGCTTTATTCAAACGAATGATTCCCTGATCGTTTAGTTTAGGCATCATACCGTTATAATGCAGTGAAAGTTTAGCTTTGGCAAAAGCAAAATCCAGTTTCTGCAACGCCTGCATGTTGATTAAAATATCCTGCCCTTTTTCTGCGACACTTTGTGAAAATGCAGTCAGGATTTTTTCTATTTCATATTTTTCCTTGATTTCCTCTTGTTTTAATTTGTTGTTCGCTTCTACTACAGCCATGGGTTCAATAAATAGCGTTGCACCGGTAGAGGATGTGTCATGCACCAACCCCGGAACATTTGCCTTATATTCTGCCTTAACGGGCACCACATATCTGCCGCCGCGCGTTGTAATTAAATTTTCCTGCAGATATTTGGAATAGCTGCCCGAAGAGATAAGCCCATTTAATGTATCTCTAATTTTAGCATTGAGCTGACGCATTGTGCGCCGAATAGAAGCTAAATCCGCAGAAGCATTATCTGCCATTTCTTCTTCGCTTACAATAGCCGACGTAATCTCCTGCTCTAAAGAATCAAATAAAAAAATATCTGTAATATATTCATTAAGAATGGGAAAGAGCTCCATATCTTCGCCGTAATCTTTCCACAGTCTGCCGCTTCTTAAAACCCGCGCAATTTCAATAAGTTCCCCCATAGACAGCATGCCGCCGCTTATCGCTCGCTTCACAGACGCATCCTGTTTCTTTATCGGACACGCCGGCGGAGATGCAAACTTTAATAAGCATTGCGTTGCCTGATCCGTTTCCAAAAGCGCCTGCTGTGCCCCATTTATATCTTCTTCGGGTTTTAAATTCAAAATTTTCTCCCGTACGCATTCACTTGTGGCAAATTTCTGCAATAACTGCAGTACCTTGTCAAATTCTAACGTTTTGTAAACTTTTTCATTCATTTGTTTACTCAATTTCTGTCTGCCAAGTAGTCATCGCACAGGCTATACAAAGTAGCACCGGTTACTTTTCCGGATGCAAGCCGTTTTATAAAAGCAACCGCTTCTGTATAGTCTCCTGTGAAATACTCCACATATGCCGCAGTCAGAATTCCCCTTTCCTGCTCTATTTGCACACCATAACCCACATTTCTTGTTACGTAATATGAAATTCTCCCGGTTTCTTTTGTATAAACGGAGCAAATCAAATCCCGTTCCATCCTCTCACCTCTTGCATAGGTGTTATACACAAAACAGCCAAAATGTTACAAATCTCAAATTTTGCCATTTTATTGGATTATTAAAGCATTTTAGTAATTTATCTTCTATTTTCTTTGTTTTTCGCAATTTTCCAGGAATTTTTTTGCTTCTCTTATATCTTCTAATTTATCAACCGCATTTTGATACACTTCAATAATACAGTCTCCCATATATCCAATTCCGCGCAACGCCTGAAATACAGCCAAAAAATCAACTTCTCCGCGTCCTGGCAGCAAGCAATCAGATTCCTTACTTGCATCGCTGATATGTACATTTAAAAGTTTTTTTGAAAAAATATGCATATATTCAAGATAATTGAAATTTGCACGGATCGCCTGCTTTAAATCCAGCGTAAATCCTAGGTTTTCGGAAGCAATATGCGCAAGCGCTGCTTTAATAAACTCCGGATTTCTGGATAAACACCAAGATACATTTTCCCAGGCGAGTGCAACACCGTACTCTCCTGCTGTATCTGCCAGTTCTGTCATTCTTTCACCAAAACCTTTATAATCGAAATTATCG
This sequence comes from uncultured Clostridia bacterium, assembly GCA_944388555.1. Lineage (GTDB taxonomy): Bacteria > Bacillota > Clostridia > RGIG6154 > RGIG6154 > RGIG6154. The sequence goes on along the minus strand of CALXJH010000013.1, from coordinate 532 downwards.
CTGTAAAACTCCCTGATTGCACCATGGAATGTATGAAAGCCCGCCCCTAATATCTGTGCAGCACGTATAATTTTTTTATAAATCACAAACGCATCCTTTGCTCTCCGAGCATATTCGGAAAACAAATACGGTTCATGCATTGCTACAAATCCATGTACCGAAACTACGCGCACACCCGCTTGATCCATTTTCTCACGCAGTGCTTTACAGTAATCTTCTTCATACTCCGATATTGAATTTAAAAATACCTCCGCACAAGTTATACCTAAATTTTTAAAATAAGCTGGTGTTTGCTCGGTAGGCTGCGGATAAAAGCAGGCAGTAGATACACCTATTTCCATAATTCAACTTCCTTTGTCATATTTTGTGGGTTGCTGTTGCTTCATATATATGTTACCATAAAACTAAAGAAAAATAAAGGGGGAAAATCACTGTGAGGAAAATTTTTTTCTTTTTAAACAATCTGTCTCCATTTCCGCGCGCTTGCCTTAGAAACACAACATTGTTTGCATTATGTATCCTGCTTTTGCTT
>CALXJH010000012.1 GCA_944388555.1 uncultured Clostridia bacterium | reverse complement strand
CTTATGCTCTGTATCAGCAAGACGCGATGAAATAACCAGACAGGCTATCGGGAAAAATATACCGTTTGCCAGCGGCAGCTGATATAGCAGCATGCACCATCCGTTTTTTTGTATGAACTCACCGGAATAGTCTCCGTAGAGCGAGAAAACCAATCCGGCGGCAGTTATAGCAAGAAGTGTAAGAAAAATATACTTGTGCCGCATTTTAAGAAGTTCACATCTTAAAAGCTTTATCATAGGCTCACATCCTTTCCTGTGAGATCAAGGAATATTTCCTCTAACGACTTATTCTTATCTATCTCGTGAAGACGGCTAAGCTCCCCTTGATACTTCATTCTGCCCGCGGCAATAATGCCTATATCATCCGCCATCTGGTCAATTTCCGATAAAATATGGCTGGATACAATAACAGTCATACCATACCGGTTTGGCAATTCCCGAATCAGTTCACGCATCTCCTGTATTCCTGCAGGATCAAGACCATTTGTAGGCTCATCTAAAATCAAGAGCTTTGGAAACGATAAAAGTGCGGATGCAAGTCCCAATCGCTGTTTCATACCCAATGAATACGCCGAAGTTTTTTTCTTTCCCTGTCTGTCAAGGCGTACAATTCTTAATACCTCATCTATATTTTTCTCCGGTACGCCGAGTATGGTCTGATATATCTTAAGGTTTTCACGCGCGGTCAAATGTCCGTAATAGGACGGAGACTCTATAAGAGAGCCTGTAGACCGCAATATTTCAAGCCGATTTTTCGGTGTAAGCCTTTTCCCGAAAATTGTGATTTCCCCGTCTGTCGGCCGAACAAGCCCTAACAGCATTTTAAGCGTTGTTGACTTGCCGGCTCCGTTCGGTCCAAGAAAGCCGTATATCCTCCCCTCTTTGACATTCATATTCAAGTGTGACACACACTCTATTCCTCCGTATTCCTTTGTAAGCATAGTTGTTGTAACTGTTTCTTTCAATGAAATGCACTTCCTTTCAAAATTGTTATCTATTTTCCGACTTCATTTTGATTGTACAACATCAACCTGTTTTTAAGCTTAAACTAACCTTAAGTTAACCTTAAATTTTTATAAGCTCTTTAATAATAATATCTTTTGTGGTAAAATACTCTCAGGAGGAATTCTTATGGACGAATTACTTAATAAAAAAATACTCATCGTAGATGATGAAACAGAATTGCTTCGGATGATTGAGGATATCCTTTTTTCCGAAGGCTTTTTTAATATATGCACTGCAGAAAATTGTAAAAAAGCGATTTCTATCGCCAAAGCGCAAACTATATCGCTTTTTGTTCTTGATGTCAATCTACCGGACGGAAACGGGTTTATGCTCTATAATGAACTGCGCAAAGTTTCAAATGCGCCGGTTATTTTCCTTACTGCCCGCGGCGAGCCGGATGACCGGATACGAGGGCTGGGACTTGGTGCGGATGATTACGTAACAAAACCATTTTTGCCAAAAGAACTGGTACTGCGTATTCGCGCGCTTTTAAAACGCGCTTATCCGTCAAGCGAAACAGAAACAAAATTTATCATTGGTGAAAAAACGGTTGATATTACGAATGCGCAGGTCATTTCAGCTGATTCCGTTTTATCTCTTACAGCCAAAGAAGTGATCCTTATAAAAAAGCTTTGGGAAAATAAAAACAGAATCGTTACAAACGACGCGCTTTGTCTTGCGGCGTGGGGTGAGGATTATTACGGACATGAAAACAGTCTGATGGTGCATATACGGCATTTACGTGAAAAGATAGAGAAAACGCCATCGTCTCCGAAAAATATTATTACAGTAAAAGGACTTGGATACAAGCTGGTGATCAACAATGAATAAAACTGCTGTTAAAATATTGATACTGTTTTCCGTAACAGCCGGCGTTATTGCGACTATACTGATGATTATAAACTTTTTAGGATTTGCCGTAGTTGGCAGCGATATGTCGCCACTGTCCGGCGGTCAAACCGAGCTCCTTAATCAAATCAGTAAGCAGCTTAATTCAGGAAAAAGGACTGTAGACCTTCCGGATGGGTACTGGTGTATGCTGATAGACGAGGGCGGCAATGTGGTATGGGAACAGAACAAACCGTCAGAAGTTCCGGACAAATACACCATAAACGATATTGCACGTATGTCCAGATGGTTTTTGAATGACTACCCGGTATATACAAGGATTGAAGATTATGGGCTAATTGTTATGGGAAAACCTAAAAATTCCGTCGGCAAATATGAAATGGAATATTCTATGAGCTGGTTTGACAGTCTTCCGCAAAGGCTCATATATGTTCTTCTTTTTAATCTGTTTCTTGCGGCAGTGATTGCGTGCATATTTGGTATAAATCTTTATCGCAGAATATCCGAACTTACAAAAAGTATCAATAATCTTCGTGCGGAAAAGCCTGTAAAACTCAGAGAAAAAGGAATATTCAAAGATACTTACCGGAATATCAATATCACTTCATCCGCGATAGAGCGCAAAAATATAGCGCTAAATATTCGTGAACAGGCAAGGTATAATTGGATTGCCGGGATCTCTCACGATATTAGAACGCCTCTCTCCGTCATTACTGGCTACGCTGAAACCCTTTCCGAAAATGCTGAACTATCAGAAAAAAATAAGCAAAGAGCTGCCGTAATTGTATCAAACAGCATGAAAATAAAAAAGCTTATAGAAGACCTGAATCTTATCTCGTCTATGGAGTACGATATGCAGCCTTCAAAAAAACAGCCTGTAAAAATCTGCCCGCTGATCCGCAAGGTTACAGCAGAAATTATCAATAACGGGCTGTCTGAAACATTTTCTATTGAGCTGAATTTAAAATCAGAAAGTTCAACAATTTCAGGCGATGAAAACCTCCTTGAACGGGCGTTGTTTAACATTATAAATAACGCTGTTACACACAATAAGGAGGGTTGCACAATAACGATTACAGAACAGGAGCGAAACGGCAGTGTTATTATTGAAATTTGTGATAACGGAGCCGGCGTTCCCGACAGCATTATAGAAAATATCAAGACCATACCAAAAACAGCACATGGCATAGGACTTCCGATGGCATATCGCATTGTCTCGGTTCACGGCGGAACCTTTGAAGCGCATAACGATCATGGTTTTTGTGTTATAATGACATTCCCCATAAATTAATCATTACAAAAACGGTTAATATGAATAGTATGTTTGTTCATATTAACCGTTCTCATATTTATATGTTCACAAAAGATAGCAGAAAAAGAGAGGACAAATGTTCTATTGTTTGATACACTTATTGGTATGGAGGATTCATATATGGAATGGCTGAATAAACTAAGCTTAGCAATTGATTATATCGAGAGCAATTTACAAAACGACATATCCTATGACGAAGCCGCGCGGCGTGCATGCTGCTCAACATTTTATTTTCAGCGCTTGTTCTCTTATATTGCAGGAATTTCTCTTTCCGAATATATAAAGCGCAGACGAATGACACAGGCCGGATTTGAACTTCAAAGAACAGACGCCAAAGTAATAGACATTGCCTTAAAATATGGATACACATCACCTACAGCGTTTAACAGAGCGTTCCGAAGTGTTCATAATATCACGCCAAATGATGCAAAAAAGGTTGGCAATACGCTTAACTCATACCCGCCGCTGCACTTTTCAGTTAAAGTAACAGGCGAAACCGCAATGTCATATCATATTGAAAAAAAGCCGCCTATGCGCATTGTGGGGGTACGTACACCATTATCTGATAATATGGACAAAAATCAGCAGGCTGTGCCTTTATTTTGGGAAACTACATTAAACAACGGTAATTTTTCTAAGATATGCATGCTTTCAAATCAAGCTCCTCAAGGAATACTTGGAGTAAGCATATATCAATCACAACAGCAATTCTTTTATTATATTGCTGTTTCTACTGATACGCCCGTATCTTCCGGTATGTTTGAATATGAAATACCTGAGTCCGATTGGGTAATCTTTGAAAATAACGGCGACTTTAAGGAAGATGTAAAAAAAGTCTTCAGAAGATTTTTTACTGAGTGGCTCCCGTTTTCAGGATATGAGTATGCGGGACTGCCGGATATAGAAGTTTATCCAATATATGAAAATATTCCGGCAAACGGTTATTCTGAAGTATGGATCGCCATAAAAAAAGATAAGGAGAAAAAATGATGTATCATTTAAGGTTAAAAGGCGACCACTATCAAATGGGGGTTAAGCGTGGATTGATTTTTAAACGGAATAATGTTTTATTTCCGTTGCATCTTGACAGTTTTCAGCTTGAGCACGGAATGAAAAGTGAAAAAATATTAAATACATTTTTTCCTGAAGTATGTGATGAAATAAGAGGCGTAAGCGATACAATAGAAGTTGACTACACAGAGTTTGCTTC
>CALXJH010000011.1 GCA_944388555.1 uncultured Clostridia bacterium | reverse complement strand
AGTGCCCATGCGCTCTTATATGACGAAAACAAACCGAAAAATGCTGACCAATGCGTATTCTTCTCATGCGCCGCTGGTAAAAGCTATTTTCATACAAGAAGACACGGAAATGGTGGCATATGGATCGAATGACAAGGCAATGGTATTTCATACGGCAATGGTTCCTGAAAAAGCAACCCGTTCTGCACAAGGGGTAAAAACATTCAATCCTGGCAAACGCGGCACAATGATCGACTTAAAGAAATTAGAGGACGCAGGACTAAAAGACACAAAAGGTTACAGAGCCAGAAACTTGCCCGCGGCAGGTGGTAAACTTACAGAAGAAGATAAATCAGGACAGCAGCTAACCTTATTTTAGGAGATGAAAAAATGGCGTATTATGCTACTACTGTTGCAAAATTGATTGAAGAATTTCAAAAAATGCCGGGTATCGGACATAAATCAGCCCAGCGTCTTGCGTTTTATGTGTTGGGGCTAAGTACAGAACGTGCAAACGGACTTGTGCAGGCCATACAGGAAGCAAAGCAAAAAGTAGGGTATTGCAGCATATGCTGCAACTTGACAGATGAAGACCCTTGTGAGATTTGTGCAGATACTTATCGGGATTTTTCGACCATATGTGTCGTAGAATCTCCTGCGGATGTGGTGGCCTTTGAAAAGACAAAAGAGTATAAAGGCGTATATCATGTTTTACATGGTGCGATTTCGCCCATGGACGGAATAAAACCGGATGATATTAAAATCAAAGAATTGGTTGCACGTGTAGCCAAAGGGGATATTAAGGAAGTAATTTTGGCGACCGATACAGATGTTGAAGGAGAAGCAACAGGCATGTATATTGCTCGGCTTTTGACACCATTTGGCATAAAAATAACACGGATTGCTAAAGGAATACCCATTGGCGGCGATATTGAGTATGCGGATGAAATTACGCTTAGCAAAGCGCTTGAAAATCGTGTGGATTTATCTTAATAACTTATAATTTGATTTCATTTTTGTTATAGCAAAAGCGTATCCCGATAAAAGGGATACGCTTTTTAAATTAAGAACACATTAAAGCTTCATATTTTCGATAATGCGTCTTCCGCATTCTCTGCATCCGACTTTTGTGCATTTCTGCGCTTCCTGTGGATCAGAAGGCATAATATCGGCTGTTCTATATCCTAAATCAAGAAAGGCTGAGACTGCTTTTTCAATGCAGTCTGCTTCTTTAGGCATATCAAAGCTGTAACGCAGCATCATTGCAGCAGAAAGAATTGTTCCGATTGGGTTTGCAATATCTTTTCCAGCAATATCCGGCGCTGAACCATGAATCGGTTCATATAAACCGCAGGATGTTGCGCCAAGGCTGGAGGAGGGGATCATTCCGATGGACCCTGTAATCATTGAAGCTTCGTCCGAAAGAATATCGCCAAACATATTTTCTGTTACGATAACATCAAATTGGGCAGGATTTTTAACAATCTGCATAGCACAGTTATCCACCAGCATGTCGGTTAATTCCACATCCGGATATTCTTCGCACAATTGATGCATTACCTTTTTCCAAAGGCGGCTGGAGTCTAAAACATTGCTTTTTTCTACCGAACACAATTTTTTATTTCTTTTCTGCGCTGTTTCAAAACCAATTCTGCCAATACGTTCAATTTCTTCTTCAGTATAATTGAGTACGTCGGTTGCGCAAAGTTTTCCGTCTACTGTTTCGGTTTCATGCTTGCCGAAATATATACCGCCAATGAGTTCGCGTACAATAATAAAATCAATACCTTGTTCTACAATGGATTGTTTTAGAGGAGATGCACTGCTAAGCTGCGGCCAGATTTTAGCAGGACGATTGTTACTGTAAACACCCATGCCGGCACGTAGTTTGAGCAGGCCTTTTTCAGGTCGCATTTCACCAGGTAGAGTATTCCATTTTTCGCCCCCGACTGCGCCCAAAAGTACACTGTCAGAAGTAAGGCATTTTTTCAGCATTTCTTCCGGTAATGGATTATTCCATTTATCAATCGCACAGCCGCCCATATCTACATCTGTATAATGGAAGGTGTGATTGTAAAGATTGCAAATCTTATCAAGAACCGCCAAGGCCTGTTCTATAATTTCCGGACCTATGCCGTCACCGCGTATAACCGCAATGTTTTTAATCATTTTTTTGTGCCTCCTTTAAAGATGCAAGTAACCCGCCGCACTTGATTATATTCTGTATAAAAGGCGGAAATGGTTGAGCAGTATACGTTTTACCGGTAGTAATATCGGTGATAATACCGGTATCAAAGTCGACTTTGACTTCATCATTTGCCGCAATTTCATCCGCCGCCTCTTCACATTCTAAAATGGGAAGTCCGATGTTGATTGCGTTGCGGTAAAAAATTCTTGCAAAGCTTTTTGCAATAACACATCCAGTTCCACATGTTTTGATTACAAGCGGTGCATGTTCACGCGAGGAGCCGCAACCGAAATTCCAGCCTGCGACCATAACGTCGCCCTGCTTTACGTTTTTTACAAATTCTGTATCGATATCTTCCATGCAGTGCAGCGCCAACTCTTTGGCATCGGACGTGTTCAGATAGCGTGCAGGGATGATAACGTCCGTATCCACATTGTCGCCATATTTAAAACATTTGCCTTGAGTATTCATCTTTAATCCTCCTTGTATTCGGTGATATAGCCAGTTAAAGCGCTTGCGGCCGCTGTATGCGGTGAGGCAAGGTAAACTTCGCTGTCAACATGGCCCATTCTGCCGACGAAATTACGATTGGTTGTTGCAATACATCTTTCTCCGGCAGCAAGGATACCCATGTATCCGCCCAAGCAAGGACCGCAGGTAGGTGTTGAAACCACTGCGCCTGCATCAATGAAGGCGGTTACGTAGCCTTTTTCAACGCATTCGCGTAAAATTTGCATGGTGCCGGGAATAATAATACAACGTATACCATCGGCAATTTTTTTATCTTTAAGGATTTTATATGCAGCTTCCATATCTTCCATTCGACCGTTGGTGCAGCTTCCGATGACAACTTGATCTATTTTAATGTCATGCAGGTCTTTGGCAGGTTTTGTATTCTCCGGCAAGTGCGGACAGCTTACTGTCGGTACAATATCTGAAAGGTTGATTTCAATCGTTTGCTCATATTCTGCATCATCATCTGCACTATAAATAACAGGTGTACGCTCGCAGCGGCCGTTCATATATTCTATTGTTTTTTCATCGACGGGGAAAATTCCGTTTTTAGCGCCTGCTTCGATTGCCATGTTGCAAATACAAAGTCTGTCGTCCATTGAAAGGTTTGCGACGCCTTCACCTGTAAACTCCATGCTTTTATATAAAGCGCCATCAACGCCAATCATGCCAATAATGGTTAAAATAACATCTTTTCCGCTGCAATTTGAAGGCAGTTTTCCGGTTAGGTTGAACCGAATGGCAGAAGGAACTTTAAACCATGCCATACCGGTTGCCATACCTGCAGCCATGTCTGTACTGCCAACACCGGTTGAGAAAGCGCCAAGTGCGCCATATGTACAAGTATGACTGTCAGCGCCGATTATACAGTCACCAGCGGTAACAATACCTTGTTCAGGAAGCAGAGCGTGTTCAATTCCCATTTTACCTACATCATAAAAATGACTTACACAATGGGAACAAGCAAATTCGCGGCAGGTTTTAGATTGTTCGGCTGCCTTGATATCTTTATTTGGAACAAAATGATCCAGTACGATAGCTACGCGGTCTTTGTCGAAGACGCTGTCAAAACCCGCTTTTTTAAATTCATTTACAGCAACAGGTGTAGTGATGTCGTTGCCAAGAACAATATCTAATTTTGCATTGATAAGCTGTCCGGCGGCTACATGATCTACACCTGCATGGCTTGCTACAATTTTTTGCGTCATGGTCATTCCCATCATCTTATACCTCCATCTTGTTA
>CALXJH010000010.1 GCA_944388555.1 uncultured Clostridia bacterium | reverse complement strand
ATTTTTAAGCATTTCATCGATGTGATTCTTATCCTCTGCCGTACATTTTTCATAATTACTGCATTTACTGCAAACTCTTTCTTTTATATTATTTGCCAGCATTTCTGTTGCCGCACCGTCTAATTTGTTCTGCTTCTTGTTTGCCTTATGCATAGACATAGATAAAACAAAGAAAGCGTCTGATATTCTGCTAAGCCGTTTATATGTCATTTCCTTAAAACCTGAAATACGCGTATCTTCGTGAAATCGGTTACGATCCAGCAAAAGAAGTATTCCATTTTTCATTTGTTTTAACTTTTTTGTAGACAACATGATAAAAATTCCTCCCGCAATTAAAATTTCATATAAATTGATGAGTACCTGTGATGATCCATTTACGTAAAAAGTGATAACTGCATTCGATAGAATAAAGCCAAACACAATTCCTGCTTTTCCAAATCTATGACATAAACTACACACCAATGCAGCGACAGAATATGAACCGATAGAATAAATCATATTTGGATTTGCCAGACTCGCAAGAACACCTAATACGGTTCCTAAAACGCCGCAGACGCTCAATGAAAAATTATATGCGCAAAAAAACAAAATAAAGGTAGAAACAATGCCTGTAACACTTATATCATACGGCAGCATAACGCCTGAGAGTCCTGACATACAGCCGCAAGCTATGATAGAAATAGCGGTTAATTCTTTCTGCGTTACGGTTTTTCGTATTTTCCGCGCCGTAAAATAATCAAAAACCGTTTTGTACGGTATAACCAATATGCCGCATATACAGATTTCCAAAAGGCTTGTAAGCACAAAATAAGAACTAAAACCGGAAAAAGCGCCATATATTATATCAGAAATGGTTTCGCAGATGACACAAACCAAAATACCGCGCCATTTTCCATTAAATAGCTTTGGGCGCACAGATACGCCGGTAATCAAAAGGTAGCTTATTAGATATTTTAAAGCATGTGCATCTAAACCTGCAATAATCCTGCCTAAAATAACGAATAATACTGCCCACGGACTAAAATTGCACATAAAGAGACCGGTTATACACGCCGTTCCGAACGGTGAAAACCCATTCAGCACCGACCCCATTCCTGACAAAACGGCACATATCACAATAATAATGTCCGGTGTTGTAATTTTATCTACTTCTTTTTTGATTCTGCTAATCATTTCTGCCATAATTTTCATAGCCTTTCTGTCTGTGAAAATATATTTTGTAAAATAATCCAAACCGTCACAGGCAAACAGATTGGATTCCGCTAATTTTTCTGTATAAAACAGCCTATATTCCAAATTATAAAACGCTTTACAGGAAAACATTGTAGACTTTTCTGCTTTATTCCCATTTTCGGTTTTCATTTCCTGCGTTGTTTCACATTTATATTTAAAAATATGAAAACTTCTTGCAATTTTCGTCAGGAACTGTTATAATTCATAGTAAGAAAGGAGAATGTTTATATGAATACAGCAATCTGGTTTGGCATCATGCTTGTCACCGGCATTTTTGAAGCCGCAACAGCAGGATTGGTTACCATCTGGTTCACCTTCGGCGCGCTGGCAGCTTTAATTGCAAGTGTCTTAGGCGCAACACCATTCTGGCAAGTTGTTATTTTCATCGTAGTCTCCGCGCTGCTTCTGCTCGCCACACGTCCGTTTGTGAAAAAACACTTAACTGAAAAAAAAGTGCGTACAAATTATGACAGACTGATTGGGCAGGAATGTATGGTAACAGAAGAAATCAACAACATAGAAGGCAGAGGCGCTGTTAAAATTGCCGGCCAGGAATGGTCCGCCAAATCCGCCGACGGCGCTGTCATCGAAACAAGTAAATTAGTACGCGTCAAAGAAATTCAGGGTGTGCACGCAATTGTCGAAAAAGTTTAACAGGTTCGCAAGTTGTTGTAAAAAATTGATAAAGAAGGAGCGTATAATATGATTATTTTAGCAATTATTATTTTGGTTTTAATTGTCATTGTAGCAAATATTAAAATTGTACCGCAGGCACATGCGTATGTTTTAGAGCGTTTAGGCGCATATCATGCCACCTGGGAAGTTGGTCTGCATTTTAAAATTCCTTTTATCGAAAAACTTTCAGCAAAAATTTCCTTAAAAGAACAAGTGATGGACTTTGCACCACAGCCCGTTATTACAAAGGATAACGTTACCATGCAGATTGATACTGTTGTGTACTTTCAAATTACCGATCCGAAAATGTTTATTTATGGTGTATCTCACCCTATGTCCGCAATTGAAAATTTAACGGCAACAACCTTGCGTAATATTATCGGTGATTTGGAACTGGATGAAACGCTGACTTCCCGCGAGCTGGTAAATACCAAAATGCGCGCCATCTTAGACGAAGCAACAGATCCGTGGGGCATTAAAATCAACCGTGTAGAACTAAAAAATATTATTCCGCCCAAAGAAATTCAAAACGCTATGGAAAAGCAAATGAAAGCAGAACGCGAACGCCGTGAAGCCATTTTGAAGGCGGAAGGAGAAAAGAAATCTGCCGTTTTGGTTGCAGAAGGTGAGAAAGAAGCGGCAATCCTTGCTGCTCAGGCTGAAAAAGAAGCGGCTATTTTAGCTGCAGAAGCAAAAAAAGAGGCGGCTATACGTGAAGCAGAAGGTCAGGCAGAAGCAATCCTTAAAGTTCAAACCGCAACCGCGCAGGGACTTATGCGTTTAAACGAAGCAGCGCCCACACAAGAAGTTTTAACCATCAAGAGCTTAGAAGCTTTTGAAAAAGCAGCCGACGGTCAGGCAACAAAAATTATTATTCCGTCTGATATTCAAGGCATTGCAGGTCTTGCTGCATCTGTAAAAGAAATTATAAAATAAAAATTTGTATATTTTCACCTGTATAAATTTATTTTCAAAAAGGCACGCAGCCGTTTCATACGACTGCGCGCCTTTTTCTTTCTCACTGCTTTTTATTATCCTGCTCTAATTGATAAACTCTTTTCTCCAGTGCCTCCATACGCTCTGCCAATAAAGAAATATCTTCCGACTCATTTTTTCTTTCTTCTAACTGCGCTACCTCATTTTCAAAACCCGCAATTTCATGGATATACTCCTCTATTTCATTGCTTTTTTCTGTGATCTGCGTAGGCAAGGAAAAATCTATTTCATGGATAAGATCACCAATAATCGCTGCTTCAAACCGATCTCCCCGCAGTTCGCTCCCATAAATATATTTTGCAAAAATGCCTTTTTGCCGTAAATTTTTAACCGACGAAATTTTAAACAGGCGATGCGGCGAAAAACTGCCGGGAAAATAATACGTTGGCTTTGTGAACCCCTCTTCCGGATTTTTAGACGTCGTCTGTAAAAGTCTGCCTCCTAAATGGAATAATATGTAATATTCCGAACAATAAAATATGGTTGGTTCAGGATTTACTGAAATCCCGCTTAATATTTCTTGAACCCCTGCTGCATTTATATAATAAACGCGATAATCCTGTTTAACTCTGGTACAGCAAACAATTTGTAACGCATCGCGGTTGTCTGTTATGGTCTGTAAAGAATAAAGTTCACCCGTAAGAGCAGACAGTGTCTTAAAACTTTGCCATTCTTTTTTCTGCCAGCTATATAACTGAAAACCAATGCCGTTTTTCTCATACACACAGTAAATATTGTTTTTACTGTCGCTGGCAATCGAATATATAATCTGGTGCTCACTTGTTTCAATCACCTGCGGTTCGCCTTGATTGTTTAATATATGGTGAATAAGCAAATACTGTCCTGCATGACGAATGGTATAAAAAACATTTATCCAGCCGTTTAAGCTAATCAATGTGAAATTTTTTTCATACGGCACAACAGACTTTGATTCTAAGATACATTGCCGATTCCATTTTTTGCGGTCAAAGTAAAGCAAATAGATGTTATTCTTATCATCCTGACAAATCACATAAATACAGCCTTTTTCATCACAATCCGCATCAAAATCCGGCGCAGCCTTGTCATATAAAATCATAGGGGTTGTACAGCCCGGTTCATAAAAGCATAAACCTAATTTTTCATCATGATAAAATTTCCACATACCTTTTTGCGTATAAACAATATTTTTCATCGCGGTTTCTCCTTATTTTATTCTGCTTGTTAATCTATCCTATGCTTTACTTTTTATAAATATGCCAAATCAGATATTTGCTTCCAAATAGCACATTATGAAAAATAAAACATAGTATGATAATGGGGAAACCCAGAAAAAGAATAGGAGGAAATAAATATATGGGCAAAGAAATAGTACCTGGTCCAATTACCGGCGGGGCTAACTGCATCAAAGAAGCGGTATGTATTCATACTGACAAGGTGTACGATTCCTGCCGTGACAAAGAATGCCTGGAGGATCTTAGAGTTTACCTCTGCCGAGAAGGGCAAGAACTTATTGATAACGCGCTTTCTGTAAAAATAAGCAATACACAAATTATTTACGTATTTACAGATGTCGAACCGGTTCCTTTTAACTCGGGATATTATACAATCGATATCAAATTCTTCTTTAAGGTTACATTAGATGTTTTCTGCGGTTTAATGAAAACAAAAAGAATAGAAGGACTTGCCGTTTATGACAAAAAAGTTGTTTTATTCGGATCTGAAGGAAAATCAAAAATTTTCCGTTCAACTTATAAGTATGATGATTTAGATCCGCAGTCCTTAATGAAAACCAATTTGCCGCAAGCTGTTGTAGAAGTGGTTGATCCTATTAGTCTGTCTGCTAAAATTGTTGACCGCAATACAAATTGTTCTTGCTGCTGCAACCAATATGATATCAGCAGCGCACCAGATTTTATTTGCCGCTGCTTTGACGATGTTTTCGTTCAGCCTGACGTTGACAAACAAGTTTATATTACCATTGGTTTATTCTCTATCGTAAAATTGGAAAGAAACGTTCAGCTTCTGATTCCGGTTTATGACTTCTGTGTTCCGCAAAATGAATGTGTCGGCACTTCATCCGAAAATCCCTGTGAACTCTTTGAGAGAATTGAGTTCCCGGTTGAAGAATTTTATCCGCCGCAAAAACACGATTTTGTAAGCAATGACCAAGGCGTAAATACCGATTCCTACGGTGGCTGCGGAAGATAAGCAATTAAAAAAACGCGCAGAATGATTTCTGCGCGTTTTTTTAATTAAACAATTGTTTAAGTTTTTGTGCAAATATCTGTGTCAGAATTTGATAACCTTCTTCTTCAAAATGCACGCCGTCATCGCGATATAACTCAGGACGATTCAGTAAGGGTGTGTACGCGTCGTTGACGCTCAGCTTATACTTTTCACATAGGCGCTTGACAATTTCATTGCGCCGAATCACACGTTGATTGCGCACTGAAATTTTTAGGACGTTTCCTTTTTCTCGTACAGGCGTTGTTAAAGTAATCACCAGTTTTTCCGGCTCTATCTTTTCCTGTAAAAACAGGAGCATATCCTCATATTGTCTTTCATACTCTGCATCTTCCAAATGCCAGCCATGCAACCCATTGTTAAACTGAATCGCGTCACAGCGCGGCTGCTGTGCAAGTACAATCGAAATCATGGATTTTAGACAAGGATTGTCCAATGCTTTTGAGGTCGCATAATTGTCAACATACCCCACACCTTTTAGATAAACAATCATTTTTTGACGACAACCACGGGATATAGAATCCCCAATCATCAGCGCTCTCGGAAGACTCATATCCGGCGCTTGCTCAAACCAAACGTCATCCCATTCATAGGTTTCCAGTTTTTCCGTTTTATCGGTTTCTTCATATGTATTTACGCCCATTTTATTCTTCCTTTCTGTTGTTTTGTAAATATGCCAAAAAGGCTGAAATGCCTTCCTGAATATCTGAGAAGGTTTTTTCAAAATTGCCGGTATACCATGGATCCGCTATATCGCGCGGTGAATCGGAAAAATCTAAAAGCCGATATATCTTCTGTTGCGGATCGCCTCCAAAAATACGATACATGGCATATAGATTTGCCTTTTCCATTCCTAAAAAATAATCATACTTTTCATAATCTTGCCGAGTTAACTGTACAGCTTTTTTGCCCTGCACGGAAATACCGTATTCGGCAAGCTTTTCTCTGGTTCCTCTGTGCGGTGCACATCCTAATGCTTCCGTACTTGTCGCAGCAGACATTATATAAAAATCATCTGCCATTCCTTTGTCTTTGACAATGTCTTTCATTAAAAACTCTGCCATAGGTGATCGGCAAATGTTCCCAAGACATACAAACATAATTTTTACCATCTTGTACCCCTTTCTACTCTATCAAAAGTGTACAGGATTTTTCACGCAATGTCAAGTTTTTATATTGACAAAGTGTAAAAATTCATGTATAATATTAAAGATTCAATAAGAGGGAGTAGTTTATGCTGTGATTCTGCATTATATTCTTCGTCATCACGCATAATTCATTGTGCCGGAGTATATACTAGAAACAAGACTTTTGTTGTACAGATTCTATGTACAAGGAAAGTCTTTTTATATGGCTTTCCTTGCCGACGAAAAGGAGAGATGACTATGTCTTATATTCTGTTAGTGGTGGGTTTTATCCTTCTTGTGAAAGGCGCTGATTTCTTTGTGGAAGGCAGCTCCGGTATTGCTAAAATACTTAAAATTCCCTCTGTTATCATTGGTCTTACCATTGTTGCCATGGGAACAAGCGCACCTGAAGCTTCGGTCAGTATTACTGCCGGACTTTCCGGAAACAACGCTTTAGCTCTTAGTAATATTACTGGTTCCAATATCTTTAATCTGCTGATTGTTACAGGTATATGCGCGGTTTTATACCCATTAACCGGTGATAAAGATATTGTAAACCGTGATC
>CALXJH010000009.1 GCA_944388555.1 uncultured Clostridia bacterium | reverse complement strand
TTCAACGCAACGCAGCATGATGTCTGCATTAGCCGTTTCCAGCGCATGGTCGATTTCTGCGAGGAAATCCGTGTTGCTGATACTCTCCGGCTTTTCAATCACTATGGAAATCTTATCCTCCTCTATCTGATCCAATGCTTCAAAAGCAAAATTGAAGCATGACAGGGCAGAAAGAATGCTAAAAAATATTGTGAAACATAATATCAATAGTTTCTTCATGGCCTTTTCCACACCTCCCAAAAAGAATACCCCTGCTTTGATACATTTATTATATCAAAGCAGGGGTGGAAGTGTTTTCGGTTAATCTTCGGAGTATATGATTTCTTTCTGACTAACTTCTTACGATTTTCTGACTATGAATAGGAAGTTGTATAACAAATTGAATGTTTTCATCTTCACTATAGGCTGAAATAGTTCCTTGGTGAAGCTCAACAATTTCTTTTGCAATCGCCAGCCCTAAACCAGCGCCGCCGGTGTCAGACGAACGTGACGCATCCAGTCTGTAAAACTGTTCAAATATTCTTTCCAGTTTATCAGGTGGTATTGTTGGCCCTTTATTTTGAACACAAATTCGGACACTATCGTTTGTCTTTGTTAAGGAGAAGAAGATTTTTGTATTGGAATAGCTATAATTAACTGCATTTCGTATCAGATTATCAATAGCCCGTTCCAATTTGTCAGCATCACATAGGATTTCAACATTCTCCGCAATCTGCAAATCCCATTCCAGTCCTTTCTCCGTAAGAATAGGATTAAATTCATAAGTAATCTGCATAAGCATCCGGCTAAGATTGGTCGGAACTTCTTCTAAAGACAACTTATGTGTACTAAAACGTGTAATTTCAAAAAACTCGTTGATTAGTTCCTCCAATCTCTGCGCTTTTTTTCGGGCGATCCCCGTATATTTACATACCAGTTCCGTCGGTATCTCTGGTTCATCCTCAATCAATTTCAAATATCCGAGAACACTTGTTAATGGCGTTTTTAAGTCATGGGCAAGATATACTAAAAGATCATCTTTACGCTGGTCAGCTAACTGTGCGCCCCTTAGATTTTGTAATGTTTGTTCCCGTACTTTATTTAGGTCGTCCTCTATACTTTTAAGATTTGATGAAAGTATAATCGGAGCATCAGTAGGCTGGGCTAACTTTTTCGCTGCTTCTGTAACCTCGTCCAAATGTTCTAATGGCCGTAGCATAAAACGATATGAGATATATCCGCACCCGACAATCGATACGACAACCATTATTGGGATCATAAAAGGCTTAAACTCCTGAAAGACCTTTGTTCGATCAAGATTAGTCGCTCCCATTATGATTAAAAACAATAAATTTAGTAAGATATAGCCCACTTCAAATATGACAGCAACACTAATGAATTGAACTGTTGTTTTTATTGCGAGTTTCTTATGAAAGGCCATACTTTCACTTGTTTTTTCTCTCCGCCTATTCAATGGTGTACCCCACCCCCCAAACAGTCTTAATATATCGCGGCTTACGTGCCGGTTCATTCATTTTTTCTCTGATCCGGGCAATGTGGGCCATTACTGTGTTGTTGTTGCTTTCAAAAAATTTTTCTCCCCAAAGAGTTTCAAAAAGTTCCTCCGCTGATACTACTCGCCCATGATTTTTACACAGATACCAAAGTATATTAAATTCAAAAGGCGTAAGTGGCAGCGTTTCACCATTTAAGGTGCATTTATGGCTGGATGGACAAATGTAAAGTCCCTTTTCGTCATACTCTGTCATTTCTTCTGACATCCCTCTGCCTATATTATATTGTTTGTACCGACGCAGTTGGGTCTTTACTCTTGCAACAACTTCTAACGGGTTAAAAGGCTTTACAATGTAATCATCTGCACCTAATGTAAGCCCTTGTATTTTATCTATATCCTCACTTTTGGCTGTTAGCATTATTATAGGGAACAGATACTTTTCACGGATTTTTTGCAAAAGCGAAAAACCATCCATACCGGGCATCATTATATCTAAAATCGCCAAACTAATAGGTTCTTGTTCTACGCAAGCCAAAGCATCTACAGGATTGTAAAATTTCCGTATCTGATAATTCTCATTTTTAAGATAGACCTCTAAAAGGTCAGCGATTTCTTTCTCATCATCTACAAGAAGTATTATTTCATTATTCGTATTCAATTATCAAACCACACTTTCTTCTATCTATTGGTTTCTCTGCTGTCTTGGGGATCAGCCAAACACCGGCCGTTTTCACAGCGCCGGAAATACGGCCCTCGACGCAGTAACAGTTGACTTGACGGGACGAAATGCCCCATTTCTTACGAGTGTCATGTAGTCTATATCTGCACCTCTATAACATTTTTTATTATATTTCATTTACTCGAAGAACACAAGGCGGGAGAGTACAAAATAGAGGTGCCATAGGCCGCTTCTGTACCGAATAATCAGCATTTTTGCTGCCTGTCACGCTCATTCTCAACCTGCTTTTCATCCTCAAATCCCATAACACGATCCACATTTGCCTTGACCGTTTGCAACTCTCGCATTTCCTCGCGGGCCTTCCGGTATTCGCCGTATGCTTTTTTCATTTCGGCCAGCAGTTCGGCATACTCGGCCTGCAGACTCTTGATGGTGGGCAGCTTCTTAACATTCAACT
>CALXJH010000008.1 GCA_944388555.1 uncultured Clostridia bacterium | reverse complement strand
TGAGTTAACTACGATATCTGCTCCAAGGCTTAACGGCTTAACAAGAGCACCTGTCATGAATGTGTTATCGATGATCAGGATAGCGTTGTTAGCGTGTGCGATCTCAGATATAGAATGCCAAACTGTCTACCCACGCTGGAAAATCAATTTTAATTTCACGAACAGGAAATTCTGTCAGAATGCTTTCTAAAATGGTATGAATATCCCGTTCTCCTAATTCTTCACAATTCACCGCCACAACCGAAACATTATATTTTTCACACAATTCTTCTCTGAGTTTTTGCGTACGCTTATCCGATGGGTTTACACTATTTAGCAGCATAATAAAAGGTTTGTTAATCTCTTTCAGTTCCCGAACCACACGTTCTTCAGCCGCCACATAATCTTCTCTTGGGATTTCAGTGATAGAGCCATCTGTTGTAACCACCAACCCGATTGTGGAATGTTCCTTTATTACTTTTTTTGTGCCGATTTCCGCTGCTTTTACAAAAGGCATAGGTTCTTCAGACCAGGGCGTGTTTACCATTCTTTCCGTGCCCTCTTCCATATGCCCCATTGCGCCCTTTACAACATATCCCACACAATCAATTAACCGCACATTAAAGGTTAAATGATCACTAAGCGCAATTCCAACCGCTTCATTTGGAATAAATTTTGGTTCTGTGGTCATAATGGTTCTTCCGCCCGCACTTTGGGGAAGTTCATCAATCGCGCGCTCCTTTTTAAACGGATCCTCCATATTTGGAATAACCAATTCATTCATAAACTTTTTTATAAATGTGGATTTGCCCGTCCGTACCGGACCTACCACACCGATATAAATATCTCCGCCTGTCCGTGTGGCTATATCCTGGTAGATATTCTCCATAACGATTCCTCCATACTTGTTTTTGTAAATAATATGAACAAGCAGGGGCAAATATGCTAATTTGTATTGACAATTCTTTTCAAACTGTTATAATAAGTATAATTACAGAAAGGAGACAGTTAGATATGGATAAAAAACTTAAAGTAGGTATTATCGGATGCGGCGGTATCGCAAACGGCAAACATATGCCCTCTCTTGCAAAATTAGAGGATGTGGAAATGGTTGCTTTCTGCGATATTATACCAGAACGCGCTGAAAAAGCAAAGAAAGACTACGGTACTGCCGACGCAAAAACCTATACCGATTACAAAGAATTGTTAAAAGACGGTTCAATTGATGTTGTGCATGTTTGTACCCCTAACAAAGAACATAGTTTTATAACCGTTGATGCTTTAGAAGCTGGCAAACATGTTATGTGTGAAAAACCGATGGCAAAAACATACGAGGAAGCAAAAAAGATGTTGGACGCCGCAAAAAGAACAGGCAAGAAATTAACCATTGGTTACCAGAACAGACAAAATCCGGAAACGCAGTATCTAAAAGCTGCTTGCGATGCAGGCGAGCTGGGCGATATTTATTTTGCAAAAGCACACGCCATCCGTCGGAGAGCGGTGCCGACCTGGGGCGTATTCTTAAATGAAGAAGAACAAGGCGGCGGTCCGTTGATTGATATTGGCACACACGCTTTGGATATTACACTTTGGACCATGAATAATTATAAACCAAAAATGGTAGTAGGAAAAACATACAGAAAATTAGCCGACCAAAAGAACACTGCCAATGCCTGGGGCGATTGGGATCCGGAAAAATTCACAGTGGAAGATTCTGCATTTGGTTTTATCACCATGGAAAACGGTGCAACCATTGTTTTAGAATCCAGCTGGGCATTAAATACTTTGGACGTTAAAGAAGCAAAATGCACATTATGCGGTACAAAATGCGGTGCAGACATGGATGATGGTCTGCGTATTAACGGTGTGAAGTACGGAAAAATGTATACAGAAAAACCGGAACTTGGCGCTGGCGGTGTTGCGTTTTACGACGGGAAAGCCGCTTCTGCTGCGGACTTAGAAGCACGCTACTGGATTGATGCGGTTAAAAACGATACCGATCCGGTTGTGCTTCCGGAACAAGCCATTGTAGTAACGCAGATTTTGGAAGCGATTTACGAATCCTCCAAAACCGGAAAACCTGTTTATTTTGACTAATATCCTTACATACAAAAAAGCTCTTTCTCTATTTCAGAAAGAGCTTTTAATTTTTATTTTTATTTCTGAATAATCACCAATTGTTCCTGCTCATTCCAGTCTACCTTACAACCGACGGCTTCAGAGATCGCGCGCACAGGAATCATGGTTCGGTCGTTTATAGTGTTGGCAGGCACATCAATTTGTTTCTCCACACCGTTTACAACCATTATATTGCTGCCAATCTGCAGCTGTACTATATAATCCGAGTCCGAAACTGTTACCAACTGCGTTGCCTCGTCCCAGTTTACCTGCATTCCCATGGCTTCAAAAACGCCTCGTGCCGGAACTAAAGTTCTGTCCTCAATAATAACGGGTTTTTGATCGGCAAAAATAACCGGTACACCGTTATACTGCACTTTAATTTCCTTTTCTATGGTATAAGACTTAGACATAATCCGTGTACCATCGTTGCTGCACAGAACCACTTCCAGTACATTCCCATTGGGATAAGCAGATAAATCAATTGCAAACGGTGGCTGTGCAGCAGTTTGCACAAGCGTACCGTCTATATAATACTGAACAATAGCGGTATCGGATTTCGGTGCATACGCTGCAGCATACAGGATTCCGCTTACCGATTGTCCATCTGCGATTGGTCTGTAGCCTGCCGGCGCGACGTCTCCGTAATTTTCCAACAGATAATCCCACTGCACAGCTTCATTATAAATCTGACGCATTGTTTCACTTGTAAAGAGTTCATATGCGTTTTCTTCCATTGTCCGTTCTACATTAAAATAATTGATCAGCTTAATGGACGGATATTTGTACAAAAGCTCTGAATAGATACTACGCAAATGATACCCTGCCCACTCTACCGCATTTTCATTTTCGGGACGTATATAATGCGAAACGCCGCATTCACTCAGCATAACAGGTTTTTGAATATTATTTTCCTGCATAAAAGTCATGACTTCGCTTATATGATTAAAAGCATGCGCATAAGTGCCGCAGGCAAAATACGTATTTAAATTATCCGTATCCGCGCCATGATCTTTTATACCTGAAAAATATTTTTTGAGGTAAAAACTCACACCGATCCAATCTACATATTCATCGCCAGGATAATAATTTTCCATAGGCATTGTCAAAGCACTGATGTCTGCCGGCGACCAAACAACGGCGATATTTTGTTTCGTTTTTGCATAGCTTGCAACCGTCTGGAACATCTTTATATATTTTGCCGGATCATTTCCAAGATTTGAAACATTCATTTCACACGCAAAACGCAGGAAAACCGGAATATTTGTTTCAGCCAAATAGTCAATGGTTTTGGTGATATACTCCATGTAAGGTGTCATATCATCCGGAACAAAACCAATGTTCCAAGCAAATTCTAATGTAGTTGTTGTAGGATCTATCTGAGAAAAATATTCGGCATATCTTCCCAAACTCCAAATTTCATCCCCAAACTCTAAATACATCAGATAAGTAGAATTTTTCTTGGGATATTTTTGCTGCACTGCTGAAGTGGTATACGCCAAATGCGTTTCTATTTCGTTGTCATATACAGAGCCAAAGTAAACGCCGCGTGCAGGCTCGAACTTTGCACCATAGTACGGCGGGTTATACGCCTCATCCCGCTGATAAATATCCAAAACTGGCGATAAATACTGTATCTTAAGTTTTGCCAATGTAATGCCATCTGTCCAGCCCAACTTTTCAGCGTAAGGCAGATAAGCTTTATAAAATTCCACCGCTTCCTGATACAATCCAAGCCGTTCTGCACACCGGGACAATTGCTGATACTTTCCTCCTAAAAACTCTGTTTTTTCCTGACTGTCCGGCTCGTTTAGCATAATCGAAACCAGGTCTTTTCCAAGTCGGTAAATTTCTGCATCATTTCCTGCGGCATACGCTGCATTAAATTGTTCCAAAGGAATCCAGATGGTATTCGGAAACGCATAAACACAAACAGAAGACAGCAAGATACAAACTGTCAAAAGAAAAGCCGATGTTTTTTTCATAAACAATCCTTTCTGCCATAAACAGGCGCTGTATTTTTTGGTAATTGCACCATTTTATATGTTTAAAATTAAAAAGGGGTTGCCTGGTTAGGACAACCCGTATATATTTATTGTGCTGTAACGTTCTTGTCCTTGCGTAATTTTTTGAATAATACCCAGAAGTTTCCGGAAAGAAATACGGAAGAATAAAAACCTGCAACAACACCGGTAATGATCGGGATGGTAAATGTTCTGATGGAGGTAACACCCATAATCCATAAAACAACCAAAACGATAAGCGTTGTAATGGTTGTATTGACAGAACGCCCCATTGTTTGTTTAACCGATTCATTTATGATGTTTTCAAAAGGTTCTTTGCGCCGTAACTTTGCATTCTCGCGCACACAGTCGAACAGTACAATGGTCGCGTTAATGGAATAACCTAAAATCGTGAGCAACGCGGCAATTAAAGATGTATCTACCGGGAGCTGGAAAATCGTATAAATAGACAGCATAATCAAAACATCATGAATCAGCGCACAAACAGCCGCACAGCCGGATAAAATTTCGAAACGAATCGAAATGTAAATCAGCATCAGAACAACGGCTATAATCGCACCAACCAGTGCATTTCTTTTCAACTCGGATCCAACTGTTGCACTCACAGAATCTACCGATAAAATGCCCTCATCGGTTAAACCGAAATGTTCTTTCAGAGCGGTAGTCGCCTGATCGCGCTGTTCAGAGGTCAATTCTAACATTTTAATAGAAGCATCTGTTTTTGCATCTCCGGTTTTCTGTACTGAAGAAACCTGTACACCTGTAGCGTCAGAAACCACTTTTGCCACTTCGTCGTTATCGAACTCTTTACCAAAAGCAACCGAAATCTCGGTGCCGCCTATAAACTCTACATCCTGATTAAATCCATTTACAAATGCCATAACAATACCGATTAAGATAATGACAGCTGAAATGGAATAATAAATATATCTGTGCTTAATAATATTCAACATTGTATTCAGCCTCCTTATCTTCCACCGTAAAGTTTTTTGTTTTTAGCAACGATATTGGATATCTGTACCAAAATAAATTTGGTTACAACAATTGCCGTAAACATACTTACCAAAATACCCAAACCTAAAGTAACTGCAAATCCTTTTACAGTACCGGTTCCATACACATAAAGAACAACTGCCGCTATAAGGGTTGTAACATTCGAGTCTAAAATTGCGGTAAACGCTCTTTTAAATCCGAATCCAACCGCTGCTTTAATGGTTTTGCCGGTACCAATTTCTTCTTTTATACGCTCGAAAATAACGACATTCGCATCAACCGCCATGCCGACAGACAAGATAATACCTGCAAAGCCAGGCAGGGTTAAGTTTACGCGCAGCAATCCCATAATGAGTGCAAGCAGTCCAACATATGCACAAAGTGCCAAATCGGCTGCAAGCCCCGGAACTCTATAAATTACCAGCATAAACAGAAGAATAATGATAATACCGATACCTGCTGCTGTTAAAGAAGTTTCGAGTGCTTTTTCACCCAATGTCGGTCCAACAGAACGCAGTTCAACATTTTTCAAGTTGAACGGAAGCTGACCTGCAGAAATCAAGTTTGCAAGCTCTACGGCTGCCTCGGGGGTGAAATCACCTGTAATTACAGCTGTATCAGATGTAATTTGTTCTTCTACATACGGCGCTGAAACCACCTGATCGTCTAAAACGATTGCAATGTAGTTTTTATTTTCTGATTTTTTTGCCGCCGCTGCAGCTGTCGCATCAGAAAACTTCTGCACGCCGCTTTCATTTAATTCCAATTGTACATAGTTCTGCGAAGCACCATTTTCGGTTACAGGACCGTACATTTTCTTAGCGCTTTTTACATCTGCGCCGTCTAACACAACGTTTCCGTCTGCATCTACAAAGTTAAGTTGTGCTGTTTGTCCGAGCTGTGCTACTGCTTCTTCCGGATCGGTAATAGAAGGAATTTCAATACGCACACGCTTCTCGCCTTGAATAGAAACGGTTGCTTCTGTATATCCCAGACCGTCTAAACGTTTGCGCATAATACTTTCCACTTTGCTCATGTCTTCTGCGCTCGCACTCTCTGCATCCGCTTCATAGACAATGACAGAACCGCCTGTTAAATCTAAGCCTCTTTTTACGCCGTGCTCTTCGTCCAGTACGCCGTAATTTGTGTAGCCGAAAATCGTAACATCAAAAAACGCAGTATACACAACCGCTGCGATTAAGAGTATCACGACTAACAGCTTCGCTATACTTTTTCCCATTGTAAAACTGCCTCCTTAAATTTTTCGCATAGTGATATTATAATATAGAACGCAAATAAAGTCAATAACGTTCTTAAAATAATTTAAAACGCATTAGATAGAAAGTTTATTAAAAATCCCATCCATCCTTTGCCATTTGGATTAATTCGTCCACATGCTCGGTGTACACCTGGCGCGGCAAACAATCGTATTTCTTGCAGATAGATGCCGCCATTGCCGCGATTTCACCCATCATCCCGGTTGTCATTTGTACACGCACCGCACCTAATGCATCATGCGTAACTGAAATGTCGCGTCCTGCCATAAATAAATTGGGGATATTTCTTGAATACAAGGTTCTGTAAGGCAGCCAATAAGGAGAATCATACGGCACCTGGATACAATACGTAATAAAAGGATGCTCTGGAAGCTTATCCATATCAAAGGAAGGATCCGCATAATGCAGATCAACCGTCCAGGTACATGGCACTAATCCATCAATGAAATCTGTATCATTATAAATATCAGGCGTATGCAGAATAATATCGCCCATTAGCCGGCGGGATTCCCGCTTACCTGTAATATAAGTAGCACTGGTAATGGCATAATTTTGTAATCGGTGATCCACATTTTTCAGCGCATTCCAAGCACTGAACATACCCAGGAGATTATTATCGCGGACTTGCTCTGCATCAATGGCATTATTAAGATCCATGCCTGCCTCCCAGTACCAGCCGCCTAAACTGCTGATCAGCTGGCCGTCTGTTTCGGCATCCCTTCCCGGGAAATGGATATCCGTCAAATCAAAGCCCCAGTCAATTTCAGGAAACTCTACCGGACTGCCCGTATCGGTTGCATGCCATAAATTCGTAGCACCCATCATTCCTTCCGACATAATATCATAATCTGCACCGGCAATATACCCAAGCGTACCATCTCCGGTACAGTCGGCAAACAACGTACCTTTTACCTTTATACGCTGTCCGCTCACGATATCGGTTGCGTAAACCGTTTCAATCGAGCGGTCGGGACGCAAATCCACTTCATCGGCATGATAGTTCATTAAAAGGGTTATGTTTTCTTCGTTGGTTACAAACTTCAACTTATTGCTGGATTTATATTCATTCACTAAATCACCGATTGCAGGATACGGCATAAAATTTCCTTCTCCGGAAACGCCTACATTGACTTCACTGCTGCTGTTTCCGCCGATTACCGGCCGATCCTGAATCAATGCCACTTTCAATCCTAAACGAGCCGCACCTACCGCAAAGCAGGTCCCCGCAACGCCAGCGCCTACAATGACCAAATCATATGCGCCTTTATCCGTAATCTGCGGCTTGTGCACTTCATTCCGGAAGGCTGCCAACTTATATCCGCCGTCTTCCGGTTTAAAATGCAAATCGGTTGTGAATAAAATTGCATCACATCTTCCGTTAAATCCCGTTAAATCCTGTAACTCTAAACGGTTTGTTCCGCTTTTTAAAGAAATCGTTCCGCCGTCCTGCCAGTACCAATCGGCACCGCTTAACCCAAACGTTTCATTGGTATTTTCACCATTTAAAAGTACCTGAAACTGTCCAGGTGCGCCATTTGTACCGAAAAGCTCCGTCCAATTTTTGGTTCGCACCCACATCCGATACGTTCCGCTTTTCGGCGCTGTAAACGATGTTTTCGCGTTTTTAACCGGCTTGCCCAAGCCATGTGCCATAATATAGGGAGAACCCATCAAATCCATAGATTGCTGGTCTAAAACCCAGCCACCCAAATCCGAAAAACTTTCCGCTTCTACCAAAACCGCATTTTCCGGCACTGTAGGTATGTAATCAAATTTCAAGTGCATATCGGCAATAATATTTTTCTGCTGCTCCAGATCAATAGGTTCTTCTGTAATGAAAATTAAGCCGTCATCATAATGCACCGCCATACCGAAGCCTTCGGCAATCGCGCGCACAGGCACCATTGTCCGATCCGCCTGCAAATAAGACGCCGCGTCCGTTTCTATTTTCTGACTGTTCACTGTAATTGCCTTATCTCCTATAAGAAGGGAGATCAAAGATTCCCCGCGCTGTATGGTTACGGTCTGCGTCGCATCATCATAAGACACGTTGCCGCCCAATCCTTCCCCGATCGCACGCAGCGGAAGGAATGTTCTGTCCTCAATGACGGTAGGCGCAACATCTAATTTTGTTTCGATTCCGTTTACAAACATGGTCGGATTGTCTACCTGCATCATCAGCGATAATGACAGCAATCTTTCCCATGCCTGCTTATTGCTTTTTTCCACCGGATTTGCCTGCTGGGCTGCATAAACGACCTTAATCGCATCTGCGGCAACCGGACTTGCATATTCGCTGGATATTTGCACGTACGCATTCGAACCCGGCTCATAATAGTATTTTCCTAAATAATGCCAGTGATTAGAAAGCTGTGTTTGCCGCAAACTGTTGCCAATGGCGATACCGCCGCTGTACCCAATCTCGACGGGTACATTTGGCGCACTTGACATATACGGATAACGGATATAGAGTTCATAATTTCCCGCCATAGGCACAT
>CALXJH010000007.1 GCA_944388555.1 uncultured Clostridia bacterium | reverse complement strand
TTTTCCAATGGTCCATATTCCGGATGGATGTTTATGGTAAATGGGAAACATCCGGCAGGAAGCATGGGAGATATCGTATTGAATGCCGGAGATCGTGTTATTTTGCATTATGTAAATGATTATCGATACGAGATTGAGGATTGGTATCAGGATGGATCCACTAAGCCGGATGATGAATCATTTTTAAACGCCTTCTTACTCGTGAAAGATACAAATCCGGTAAAAAATGATACGTCAGATGATAATCAATCGGGAAGTGTAGGTGGATCTACGGGGTCGGGTACAAGTACTGGCTCCGGTACAGGTACAAATACAGGCACAAATACCGGCTCTACACAAAACCCTGCTGATTCTGAAAAGCATTTTGAAGATGTTGCAAAAACAGATTGGTATTGGGAAGCCGTTCAATTTGTTTACAACAACGGTTTCATGCAAGGCACATCCGATCTTTTGTTTGAACCCGAAGTGGAAATGAGCCGTGCGATGCTGGTAACCGTCTTATATCGTATGTCAGGGCAGCCGGCGGTTTCAGAAATGTCTGATTTTATAGATGTAGAAAAAGGAAGTTGGTATGAAGCCGCGGTTGCGTGGGCAAATAAAAATGGAATTGTGATTGGTTATGACGCACAAACGTTTGGAAGCAATGATCCGATTACACGTGAGCAGATTGCGCTCATGCTTTACCGGTATGCTGCATATATCAACAAAGATCTTTCAAAATGTACCGATATTTCCAGCTATGAAGATTATGAACAAATCTCTGACTTTGCGCTACAAGCGATGTCTTGGGCAGTGGATACGAAACTGTTGGTAGGTACAACGCAAACAAGCCTTGCGCCGCAGGAGAATGCAACGCGCGCCCAGATTGCAACCATTGCTATGCGCTTGGCAGAATGGGCGAATCTTCAATAAATCGGAAAGGATAGAATGAAATTGAAGAAAATCATTTGTTTTTGTATGGTGTTTTTCTTATTATTACCTGCTCAAGTTACAGCAGAAACAGCGCCGGATTTGCAGGATACAGCGGATTATCTAATATCCGCTGTGCCAAGCCCCGGCTTTGGCACAACGGGAGGAGAATGGCTTATTCTCGCGCTATCTCGTTCTGAAAGTGAAGTGCCGGAGTCATATTATGAGCTTTACTATCAAAATGTATGTGCTTACGTTTCGCAGCAAAAGGGAATTCTCCATGACAAAAAATATACAGAATATGCAAGGCTTGTGCTTGCGCTTACGGCGATTGGCAAAAACCCGCAGGATGTCGCAGGATACAATGTGTTAGAGCCGCTTGCTGATTATGAAAATGTAATTTGGCAGGGGATGAATGGACCGGTATTTGCACTTTTGGCATTAGACAGCAAAAATTACGAAATGCCCGTCTGTGCGACTGCTAAAACGCAGGCAACACGTCAGATGTACATAGATTATATACTTTCTAATCAGATGCAAAACGGTGCGTTTTCACTTACTGGAACTTTGACACCTGATCCTGATATTACAGCAATGACCGTCTGCGCACTCTCCAAATACAGAACGGACGAACGAGTGTGTCTGGCAATAGATAAAGCACTCTCTTTTCTTTCAGAAATACAGAATGAGCAAGGTGGATTTTCTGCATTAGGCGAACAAAATATTGAAACTACTGCGCAGGTTCTTACCATGCTGTCTATGTTACAGCTGCCTGTATCAGACGCACGTTTTGTAAAAAATAATATGACTGTATTGGATAATTTGCTTTCTTATCGCTTAGAGAATGGCGCATTTTCGCATACACAGGAAAATAACGCAGCAAATCTTATGTCTACAGAACAGGCTTTATATGCGTTGGCTGCAGAATATCGCTTTCGGACAGGAAAAAACACTTTATACGACATGACGGATGTACATTTCTCAGAAAGTAATTCTGCTTCTTCAACAGAAGGACTTCCCGGTAAAATTCCTGAAGTGAAAAAAGCGGAAATTGTGTATGAAGACAAAACTTTTTCGGATATTTCCGGAACCGAGTATCAGAAGCAAGTAGAGGCGCTTGCCATGCGCAATATTATTAACGGTAAGACAGATATACAGTTCGACCCCACAGCTGCTATGACGCGTGCAGAGTTTGCTGCCATCACAGTCAAGGCATTAGGTTTGCCCTTTTCAGATGCGCAAATCTTTGAGGATGTGATGCCGTCGGATTGGTATTTTCCTTACATAGCTGCTGCTTATCAGTTCGGAATTGTAAACGGTGTGAGTGAAACAGCATTCCAGCCAAACGGAACCATAACAAAAGAGGAAGCAGCAGTTATGGTCGCGCGGTCGGCAGTATTGTGTGGAATACCTACGCAGAAAACAGAGGAGCAGATACGAAATGTTCTGGCGCAGTTTTTGGATTATAAATCTGTCCAGGAATGGTCAGAAGATGCGCTTGCCTTCTGCTATGAGCTTGACATCTTACCTCAGTCAGACCTTTATATTTATCCCAATCAGCCTGTGAAACGTTTTGAAATTGCGTGCATGTTGTATCAACTTCTGAGCAGCGCAGCACTTCTATAACTTTGAAAACTTTAGCTTGAATAATGAGGTGAAGCTATGAAAAAATACAGGAATAGAATTATTGCAGGTATATTTGTTGCAATAATTTTGATAGCCGTTTACTGGTGGGGAGGAAATTCACCGGGACTCCATGGCTGGGAAGCCGAACCAGCGGCTGGCCGTTTTTCTTCTGAATCAAGTGAAAATGTTGGTGACGGCAGCGAGCATAACGCGTATGCCAATAGACAAGAAGAGAAATCTTCCGAAACGCAGACAACCAAAACAGATGAAACAATTGCATCGCCCGACGGGTCAAAGGCACCCCAAATGTCTGAAAAAGATAATCAGCAAAGCCAGAATTTACAAGGAAGTTATAGTCAGACGACAGAAGATATACAAAAAGTGGATCCTCAATCAGCTGAGACGGCGGAAACTGCTTTGCTGCAACAGAATGAAGATGGGATATATTACTGCACGATTTCAGTCAATTGTTCTGAGATTTTGAAGCATATGGACTGGCTGAAACCGGAAAAACGTACGTTAATTCCCGCAGATGGTATTATATTGCCTCAAACGAAAGCAGTATTTTATGAAGGGGAAACAATCTTTAATGTTTTGCAGCGTGAATTAAAAAAAGCAAAAATTCATCTTGAATTTTCTAAAACCCCCCTGTATAACAGTGTATATATTGAGGGAATATATAATTTATATGAGTTCGACTGCGGCGAACAGTCGGGGTGGATGTATTCTGTAAATGGTACATTCCCAAATTACGGCAGTTCCCGTTACTTTTTAAAAAATGGGGACACAATTGAGTGGACATACACCTGTGATTTTGGAAGAGATGTGGGCGATTACTACATTGAAGGAGAAGCGCAAACCACGCAATCAAATTAAATAATCAGAATTTTTTAGGGAAAGGAGAAAGAAAAATGCCATTTATCTCAGTGAATACAACTGAAAGTATCCAGGAGGAGCAAGCAAAAAAATTAAAAGAAAAACTTGGAGAAGCCATTTCTTTGATTCCAGGCAAAAGTGAAAACTGGTTAATGCTTGAATTCTGCGACAAAAAGATAATGTATTTTAAAGGGGAAAATGACCGCCCTTTGGCGTTCGTTTCGGTTTCACTATACGGAAAAGCAACCTCGGAAAGCTATAATCGTTTAACTGAACAGATCTGCAATATTTTATATACAACGCTTGGCATTCCGGTGGATTGTATTTATGTCAAATACCAAGAAAAAGAGCATTGGGTCTGGAACAGTTCTAATTTTTAACGGAAAACTGCCATAGGGCAGTTTTTCTTTATAATGCAAAAAGTAAAAAAAATCTCCCTTTAAAAAAAATATGCACTTTTTTATTGAAAAGTTCGTTGACTTTTAGCGCAAGATATATTATAATAAAGACATATAATGCAAAAAATATACATTTCTATGTTTTTGTGCCGTAAATTTGTATATCGGCAGCATTTTTTTTGTGATATTGGGAAGTTTCTTGCAACTGGCGGATTTGTGGGGCTTACCACGTGGGAGCAGGAAAACAGTTGTATTGTCGACCGTCTGGGCAGCCCTATCTTTTATAGGATAGGACTGTCCTTTTTTATTAAATGTACTGTATAGTTTTAAAAGATTGAACAGGAGGCAAAAAATGAAAAAAGTTGGAATTGTTATGGGAAGTGACAGTGATTTGCCGGTTGTAGAAAAGGCAATCACCACATTGAAAGAGTTTGATGTTCCCTATGAAGTGCATGTATTTTCTGCGCACAGAACACCGGAAGAAGCAAAGTCTTTTTCTGCACATGCACGTGATGCAGGATTTGGCGCTATTATAGCGGCAGCTGGGAAAGCGGCGCATTTGGCAGGTGCGATCGCTGCAAATACAACCATACCAGTTATTGGGATCCCAGTAAAATCTTCTACTTTAGACGGGCTGGATGCTTTGCTGTCTACCGTGCAGATGCCTTCGGGGATTCCGGTAGCGACTGTTGCAATAGACGGCGCAGCAAATGCAGCATTACTGGCAATTCAGGTTTTGTCTGTTTACGATGCGGCTTTGGCTGAAAAGCTGGACGAAGCGCGCAGAATAGCTGCAAAAAAAGTTTTGGAGAAAGATAAAGAAATTGCAAGCAAATATGCGGATTAAACGAAACTTTATTGATAAAAATAGAAAGTGAGGCTGTAAAACTATGGAAAAAATGGCACAGATGTATGAAGGGAAAGCTAAAAAAGTGTTTGCGACAAATGATGAGAACTATTGTATCGTTTCGTATAAGGATGATGCAACCGCGTTTAATGGACTAAAAAAAGGCACAATAGCTGGAAAAGGTGTTGTCAACAATAAAATGTCTAATTATTTGATGCAGCAGCTGGAGAAAATTGGTATTCCGACGCATTACGTTGAAGAACTCAACGATCGTGAAACAGTAGTAAAAAAAGTTTCCATTGTTCCTTTGGAAGTGATTGTTCGTAACATTGCTGCAGGCTCATTTTCAAAAAGATTTGGCGTAGAAGAAGGCAGAGTGCTTCTTTGCCCGACACTGGAATACTGTTATAAAGACGATGAATTGGGAGATCCTATGGTAAACGACTATCATATTATAGCGTGCGGTTGGGCTACCAAAGAAGAGTTAGACACAATTTCAGATTATACATTTAAAATTAACGCATTTTTAAAAGATTTCTTTAAAAAGATAAATATTGATTTGGTTGATTTTAAGATTGAATTTGGTAAAACAAAAGACGGACAAATTATCCTTGCTGATGAAATTTCACCAGATACTTGCCGCTTCTGGGATGCAACAACGCATGAAAAGCTGGATAAAGATCGTTTTCGCAGAGATTTAGGCGGTGTAGAAGAAGCGTACACAGAAATGATGAACAGAATTTTCGGAGGTAACGAATGAGTGGATTAAGAGAAGAATGCGGTGTATTCGGCATTTATTCCCCCAAAACAGCGGATGTAGCAAATGCAGTGTATTATGGACTTTTTGCATTGCAGCACAGAGGACAGGAAAGCTGCGGAATTGTTGTAAACGATGACGGCTTGTTTACGAGCTATAAAGATTTAGGCTTAGTGAACGACGTGTTTGACGCAACTACGTTAAAAAGTTTAGGTCAAGGGAATATAGCGGTGGGACACGTTCGTTATGGTACAACTGGTCAGAATGAACGATTAAATGCGCAGCCAATTGTCGTAAATCATATTAAAGGACGCATGGCGCTTGCTCATAACGGTAATCTTACGAATTCATTTGAACTTCGTCAGAACTTAGAGTTAAATGGTTCTATTTTTCATACGACAAGTGACACAGAAGTCATATCCTATATTATTACAAAAGAAAGACTGACTGCGCCTACCATTGAGCAGGCAGTGAACAAAGCAATGGACTCCATCAAAGGCGCATATTCGTTGGTAATTATGTCGCCATCAAAATTGATTGCAGTGCGCGATCCAAACGGATTTCGTCCTATTTGTTACGGAAAAACCGATGATGGAAGCTATGTAGTTGCGTCTGAAAGCTGTGCTTTAGACGCCGTAGGTGCCACATTCATACGTGATCTGCAAGCGGGAGAAATTGTAGTTTTCAGCAAAGATGGTATTAAAAGTATAACCGATCACTGCAATACAAGAAAAAAATCCATGTGTGTTTTCGAATATATTTATTTTGCGCGGCCGGACTCAATAATAGATGGATGCTCTGTCCATACTGCCAGATTGCGCGCAGGCGCTTTTTTAGCTTTGGAACATCCGGTTCAAGCAGATATTGTTGTGGGTGTGCCGGATTCTGGGATTGACGCTGCCATTGGTTTTTCACGTCAATCCGGAATTCCTTACGGAATCGGCTTCATTAAAAATAAATATATCGGAAGAACGTTCATATCCCCAGGGCAAAAAAGCAGAGAAAATAAAGTAAAAATTAAACTCAATCCAATTTCCGAAACAGTATCCGGCAAAAGGGTTGTTTTAATTGATGATTCCATTGTGCGAGGAACAACCAGTGCCCGTATTGTAAAGCTAATCAGAGATGCAGGTGCGAAAGAAGTGCATATGCGTGTCTCTGCACCGGCGTTTGTTAATCCCTGTTATTATGGTACCGATATTGACTCTAAGGAAGGTTTGATTGCCTGCAACCATAGCTTGGACGAAATCGCCCAAATTATTGGTGTGGATAGCATTGGTTATTTAAGCGTAGATAACGTTTTAAAAATCGCGCAAGGAAGTGGATGTAATGGCTTCTGCACTGGATGTTTTGGAACAGAGTATCCTGCGGAAATACCGGTAAACACGAAGAAAAATAGATTTGAACGTAAAATCTCCGAAAGGGAGGATTGCAGAGAATGAAAAGTTTTAGCGAAAGTTATAAAGAAGCAGGCGTAGATATAACAGCCGGGTACAAAGCGGTTGAGCTTATGAAACAGCATATTGCAAGAACGATGACAAAGGGTGCGCTTTCAGATATCGGCGGTTTTGGCGGATTGTTTGAACTCGACCTTGAAGGCATTGCAAAACCGGTTTTGGTCAGCGGAACAGATGGTGTTGGAACAAAGTTAAAAATGGCGTTCCTTATGGACAAGCACGACACAGTTGGTATTGATTGCGTGGCTATGTGCGTAAATGACATTATTTGCTGCGGTGCTAAACCGTTGTTCTTTTTAGATTATATTGC
>CALXJH010000006.1 GCA_944388555.1 uncultured Clostridia bacterium | reverse complement strand
CAGGGCTTCCTGGCCTACCAGAAGGTGGTTCTCTGTCACATACGCATTCATGATGTAGTCCCCTTTGCTCCCTCTGGCCTTCGGGCGCGACCCACGCAGTTGCTTCCCGTCTATCGCTATCTGCTTCTCGGTCAGATCCGACAGGAATGATCTGCCATGCTCCCTGAGGCATCTGTCCAGCTCCTCCGGACTGACTGCCGCCATCAGCCGCTCGAAGGTGTCCGGTGAGGGTGACCTCCCGTTTTCCGACAGAAGCCCGAACTCCCTTGCCCGGAATTGAGCGAACTCACGCATGTCCACATAGTCCTCCCCTCCACACAGGTAGGTGAGAAGGGCTATCGTCAACAGATCCGATATGGAATAATAACATCTTCCCGTCACCCGGTGATCAGGAAAATCCGCGAATATCTGACATTTCATGTCTTTTGCCCTTTATGCCTGCAGTTTTGTAAAGTTAATGAAAATCAATGAAATATACAGTACCTGCAGGGCTTTTTATCCTGATATCCCATTATCCTGTCTTCTGCCTTTTCCCGATTCCTGCCTGTCTCGATTCCTGCTGATAGTTTTCTATATTTTGATGCAGTTGTCCTGAGTGACTGACTATATATTTTTGTTTTTTCTTTTTTTTTTCATATTTTTACACAAATTAAATTTATTTTTTATGAAAAGCTATTACTTTTTAATCTATTGTGCAGTTATTTCTTTTATCTCATGTTCCGAAATCATTTCTATAGATGATATTCCTGACTCAACATTTGAAAAAAGTGAATTAACAACTAAATCAATAGCTGATAAAATAAGCGAACGCGAACTTAATACTTTTTTAAACAATGAATTTATTACAGTTTCTTCAGACACTTTAAAAATTACAATTGGCATAGATGAAGCCCGAAATTTAGGATATTCCACTGAAATATATAAAGCTATTGAAACAGAATTGATCAAAGCCAACATGATCATAACCCAAATGATAAAAGATTTCCGAAAGAATCCTAGTGTAAATAATGTAATCGTTTCATTTGAGCATGATAGTATAAATACAGGATTTCTTACAATACCTCCTATAAAAATGAAATATGAAGGAGGTAGTTCAACAGGAAATTCTAACGGTTGGATCAACACTTCTGGCTCGGAAACAGCTACGCAACAGGGGTGGGCCCCATATGGGTCTAAAAATGTTTCATGTCAATGTTTTGCTAATGTAGCATTAGGGGCCGTTCATATTGTCAGTGTAGATGCTTTAGGAGACCCTATCATAAAAAGCAGAGTGGGAAACGGATCTTTAAAAGTACCATTAGATGCTTCAAATATATTTTTCCATATTAGTTATGCGACAACGGATTCTAATGGAGGAAAATGTTCATGGCGCTGCGTAAAGTACTAAATTAAGATTTTAATCATGAAAATCCATCGAATACTTTGTGTCGCAATACTTCCATTTATGTCATTCTGTAGTGAATGCGAATATCCGGAAAATCATGTCTCCAATGATCCCATATTCCTGTTAGAGGCACCGGATAATTTCCTTGATGAACGTCAGACAGGACTCCGGGAGAAAATAAACGACACTTTCTGGAACGCCATTGAATGTCATGATAACTCGTCAGTCCTGAATATAGACAAGTCCGAATGGAAAAGACTGGGTCTGCCGATCCGTTGCTACCGATATCTCATCCGACAGACTGAAGACCAGAACAGGAATATTGATAAAATGAGAATATCGATATCGGCAGAAGATCTGGCTCAAGCCAAAGAAGAATATTTCCGGACAAAGGAGAACAAGAAAAACAGCAATCTGTTCTGCTACGGATCAGATGAAGGGACGGCTGCCTCCGGTTTTTCCATATCGGACGAAACTTATATGGACAATCTCTCCCGTAATTACAGGACATTCGTCTTACATCCGGAAATAGAATTGATATCATGGAAATATACGGGCAAGATTTCAGACAGGGATTCAATAAGATCATACATACAGAAGAATCTGGAGGCTCCCATCTTCAAGATCATCAATACCGATAACGGCAATACCAACGCACCTGAACTGATATTCATGCCTATGGTGCATGAATTCAACAGTTCACAGAAGCATTATATGGAAGACAAGCTGATATCCTGCCTTGCCGGCTCAGTCAGGACATATAATCTTGAATTCGAATATCAGGATATGACATACAGTTACAGTATCTTCTTCAACGAGAACGGCCCTGTACTAAAATACAATACATTCGGGAATAGTTTTTATGCTAATTAATTTACAGGTTATAAAAATTAACATGATTTTAATACTTCTAGCGAGTATTATCGGTTGTACGGTTTCTGATTATAACCAGAATTCAAACTATATTATAAAAAATAACCTTGAAAAATTTAAAAAAGTCATAAAACACTATAACAACCCTTCGGATAGTCTAAAACTACAAGCTGCCAAATTCTTAATAGAAAATATGCATGATCATTATAGTGCATCATCAACTTTTATCAATAATTTTTATAAACAGATTATAACAGATTATCCCAATCAACCATTTTGGATACAGAAAACTATTTTAAATACAGCCCTAAATGTTGATGATGAATATGCTGAAATAGTTTTTAATAAAAAATACGATACAGAAATATTTGATTCTGATTCATTAATTCAATATATAGATAATATATTCAATAAACATGACAGCTGCTTTTGGTATAAGTTATATCCTTTTCATGATTTCTGTGAGTACATTCTCCCTTACAGATTATGGAACGAGCCTATTATTTCGAATAACGATTCTTTAGTACAAATCATACATAACGAAGCTTTAATAAGAACATCACCACACTTACCTTATTATCAATACGATTTACCCGATATAACCTCTTGTGTTAGAGATATTATTCACGATTTAAACATAATCCCTACCATTTCAATAAATATTCCAGAATTTGGTATAAAACAAGGATTCGAATGCAAAGAAATAGCATCTGCCAACTGCTATTTATATAACTCTATCGGTATTCCTAGAGTCTATGACTTTGTCCCACATTGGGGAAACAAAAATGGGCGACACGCATGGGCAACCAGTCCATACAAATTAACTACTCCTTTCTCGACTTATGCAAAAATATATCGACGCACATACTCACACAACCCTATACCGTCAACTAATTATAAAAATGAATGTATACCTTCATTTTTTAAAGACCCGTTTAATAAAGATGTAACCAAACAATATGGCAATACAATAAATTTAACAGTTAACACGTTCCCTTCTCGACAAAAATTTGCTAACATTTACTTATTTATATTCAACGAGGGGGAATGGAGACCCATTGCATGGAAAAAATTAAACAACAGAAAAACTGTGTTTGAAGATTTAGGAAAAAATGTTCTGTATTTACCTGGTTATTACAGCAATAACGGTTTAATCGTCGCCGGATATCCAATTATTATCAAATCTGATGGGACACATCACTTGTTATCTCCGGATAAAAAACATAAACAATCAATGAGATTATACAGGAAATATCCAATGAATTTAGATAAAATAGCAAAAATACAAGATCTTTCAGATGCAATCATCCTTGGATATGATACACATTTACAACACGTTGACACATTAGCAACAATCCCAAGTAATTATATGACGCAAGAGAACATCCCTATCCATCCAAAACGCAAATTATCATACATTAAGATTATGGCCAAACACACAATGAGAATAGCGGAAATATCATTGTTTGATAATAAAAAAGATTTAATATCTTTCTCTCCAGCCCTCAATAATCATAATGAAATCGCAGTATGCGACAATAATAATTTAACGTCGACTCTTACCCTCAATGAAATTACTCTAAAAGTGGATATGACTACGGAAATTTCAGAACTTAATATTTTACCTGCAAATGATGACAATTGGATAGCAATAGGAGAACATTATGAATTAATGTATTTAGATAAAGGCGGTTGGATTTCCTGTGGTAGAAAGATTGCTACGAATAAATATATCGAATATGATAATGTCCCTGCAAATGCTGTATATATTCTCAGAAATTTATCTAAAGGTATCGAAGAACGACCTTTCACATACAAAGATGGAATAGCAACATTCTGGTAAAACATCTCACGCAATATACAATTTATTACGATTCATATATTTTAATGCCGCAGCTTGGCCATGAGGCCGCCGCCGAGGGCGGTCTTGCGGCGGATATGGTCGACGGTCTCCATCACGAACGGATTGGCCCCGCACTGTCCCCCCCGCACCCCGCCACAACCGAGACCCCCGATATCGCC
>CALXJH010000005.1 GCA_944388555.1 uncultured Clostridia bacterium | reverse complement strand
CCATCGACAGACACATATTTGCGTACATTTGGAATATCTTTAATTGCGCCGACTGTGTATAATGTAATGCCGGCAGATCCCACTAAAGAGCGTCCGGGCTCCATTAAGAGGGAAGGCATTTCGATCCCTCTTTTTTGGCAGATATCTTCCACTTTCGCTGCAACAGCACCAATATACGCATCGTATCCGATTGGATCATGCTCCGGCAAATACTGAATGCCATAGCCGCCGCCCAAATTTAATTCTTTAAAAACAATACCTGTTTTTAAAGAAGCATCTGCCATAAAGTTTGTCATTACCTCAGCTGCGTGCAAAAATGGTTCCTTATCAAAGATCTGAGATCCGATATGACAATGTAAACCTACAACATTAAGGTTTTTGCAGGCACTTGCATACTGAATAATTTCCATTGCCTCACCAGTTTCGAGTGCAAAACCGAACTTAGAATCAATTTGCCCTGTTCTGATAAAATCATGTGTATGCGCATCAATGCCCGGTTTAATACGAAACATAATATTTACTGTTTTGCATGCATCACTTGCCATTTTATTCAATAAATCAAGTTCGTATTTATTATCCACAACAATTCTGCCGACATTATGCTTAAGCGCTAACTGTAATTCATCCGGTGTCTTATTGTTCCCATGAAAATACACTTTTTCCATTGGGAAATTTGCTTTAATTGCAGTGTAAAGCTCGCCGCCCGAAACAACGTCTAAGCCCATACCTTCTTCTGCCGCCAGTTTACAAATATAAATGCAGGAAAACGCCTTGCTGGCATACAACGCTAGGCCTTTGTTGCCGCAAGCTTTACGAATGGAGTTTAAATACAGCTTACAGTTTTTACGTATCAAGGCTTCATCCATTACATAGGCAGGTGTTCCGAATTGATTCGCAATTTCAAGTGTGTCAACGCCGCCTATTGTTAAATGTCCTGCTTCATTTACATCTAATGATTCTGAAATAAACATTTGTAATCACCTCATCATTTAAATTGTATTTTATATTTCAGAAGTAGTTTAATATACCGCTTAAAATGAAAAATATTTTTCATAAAACAAAAGTTTGCTTTAGCCAGCAGAGAAATACTATATATAAGTAGACATATTATGCAATATTATAGCATAATCTTAAATATTTGTCAATTCTCTGTAAACATATGTACAAAATTAAATATGTTGGTAGAAAAAATTCATTTCAAAACTAATTTTAAACTTTTTTATATTTTCTCTTGACTTTACATCTAAAAGATGGTATAATATCTAATGTTTTCGAGGTGTGGCTCAGTTTGGTAGAGTGCTGCGTTCGGGACGCAGAGGTCGCAGGTTCAAATCCTGTCACCTCGACCATATCGAGTGTTCATAACGTGTATGAAGTTATGAACACTCGATTTTTTGTTTTTGTAAATTATATACCGTTTACCGAGTTCACAGAAGCATTGAACCTTGTAATGATTACATACGATATCAATTATCATACCCCTGACTGCTACAGCTCAATCCACGTTTCAAGTTGCTTTAGCCCTTTTATCAATCCTTCGCGAATCTTCATTATCCTAAGCGTTTGTTTGCTGTCAAACGGTAATTCACCATCTTTATAAAAATTCAAAATCCTTTCCATAAGGTTTTCAAAAAAATCTGATTTGATCTCTTTATATGTTGATTTATCCATCCCCTCATCTGCACAGACAGTAAAAGGCATAGAAGGTGCAAATATCAAAGTAGCTTTTTTGTTTTCTTCAAAATCTATATCGCAAACATACTGACGCCCCTGATTTCTTACTTTAACAGCCTTTGCACGAGAATTAATAAGACTAACCATCATTTCAATCTGATGTATAATATACTCTTCAAAATTACCTCCATTGCCTGTTATTATGATATTATTCACGTCATTCAATTCTTTTAGTTCTGATGCATAACGGAGTGCTGATGTTGAAAAGAATTTTGTTCCGTTTCTCTCGGCAATATCAAAAATTTCTTTTGCGGTAGCATAATCAGGTGCGAATGTCTTATCAATATATGTATTTTTATTGTATTTCAAAACCTCTTTTGCATACTGTAAATGCTTTTCGGGATTTGATGGAGATAACACAAGTATGTAGTCGCTTTTTTCACATAACTCAGAAATTGTATCACATTTTTCTATTCCAAACTCGTTACACCATTCATCTGTATTTCTTCCATCTGCCAAAGAAACATATTTCTCCGCCCATACATACTTTACACAAAAATCCTCACCAATATCCTGCGACACCTTTTGTATCCATGCCGGATAATTATTGGCATGCCATTCACTTATATAATAATCAATAAA
Source organism: uncultured Clostridia bacterium (assembly GCA_944388555.1). GTDB lineage: Bacteria > Bacillota > Clostridia > RGIG6154 > RGIG6154 > RGIG6154. The sequence continues at coordinate 3,952 of CALXJH010000005.1, read as the reverse complement.
TCCTATGGTTTTCATTATAGTTCAATCTCCTTTTTTATATCTGAAGATGCATATAAAAAGTCCAAAAGTTTCATTGTTTCCAATATATTTTCAATGTTATTTCTGTTTTTAACATTTGTTTTTATGGATTCTAAAAATGCTTTATCTTCACGCAGATACATATTAGGGATATCGTATTCGGGCTCAATCGTCTCAAGGGTCTTGCCATCATATATTTCAAATTTGCCACCATACGTCAGGCGCGCACCAGCATTATTTCCCAAAAAATCAATAAACATTTCATTTTTATTAATGTTTTGTGCCCATGCGCCATTAAATGATATAGTTGCTTTATCTGTACGAATATATCCGGTAATGAAATCATCAACATCATTTGTTCCGCTTTCAATATTTGATGTATCTTCTGCCCACATTTCCTCATACTTATACGATTTCATATCCCTTGCCATCTCACAATATGCATCGCAAGTCACATTTTTAATTTTTGCTCCTCCAAGAACATATAAAATCAAATCTAAGAAATGCACTCCCCAATCAATGAGTACACCACCACCTGATTCTCTTTTAGTCGTAAACGCACCACCCAATCCGGGAATACTACGAAAACTTCTAAATGAACAATATACATGATAAATATCTCCAAAACGGCCTTGCCTATTTAATTCTTCAAGCAATTCTACAGATTTATTATATCTGTTACATACTCCTATATTCAGAATCTTTCCCTGTTTTTCTGCTTCCTTTGCCATTTCGCATGACAACTTATAATTTACCGTTATTGGTTTTTCACACATAACATGCTTGCCTGCCTTTAATGCAGCCATACTGATCTCATAATGTGCATGATTAGGCGTCAAAACAAAAACAGCTTCTACCTCACTATCAGCCAATGCTGCCTTATAGTCTGTGATTACATTTTCAACAAATGAATATTCCTCTTTTATTATCTGGGCCTTTTCTTCAATTAAATCACAAGCATATTTTACCCTTATTCCTTCAATTTGTGACAATGCCGGAAAATGTGCATCCTTTGCTATTCTTCCACATCCTATTACTGCAATTACATTATTCATAAGAATAACCTCCTTTTTTAATTATTTTAATTATATCAATTGCCTTTTCTTTTTTCAATATTTATTCTTTATATAAAAGATATCCTTTTTTTGTATTTAATGCTTAAAATACAATTTTAGTATACATTTAACTTGACATTTTTTTTGTTTTGTTTTATCATATTAGCAGAGGTGATTTGATATGGAAGCCAAATATCATATTAACTATTACTTTAGTGAACCCGCCATTTATAATGATATTTGGCTTGTTCAATTAGGACGACTTTATTGTACACCATCAGCCGTTATAAATGAGCATGCCCATGCAAATTGGTATGAACTGACTTGTGTAACTGATGGAGAAGGTGCAGTTGTAACTAATAACGTTTCCGTAAAAGTTTCAAAAGGAGATATTTATCTTTCCTTTCCCGGTGACTTTCATTCAATATACTCATCGCAAGAAAAACCGCTTAAATATGATTTCTTTTCTTTTCAGACAAAAGACAAAAAAATAAAGAAAGAATTGCAATATATTGTTGCAAATACACAGTCATATTCCCGGAGGGTTGTTCAAAATGAGCAGATTCTTTCAGCAGTTTCAAATGCTATAGCAGAGCTTTGTACCAACCAGGAATATTGCCAGGAAATTTTATATACCAATTTCAAGCAAATACTCTTCTATATTCTCAGGAGTTTTAAGAGCAAGACAAAAGTTGTAAACAGTTTTCGAACTCTATCTTCAGATGAGTTGTGTTATCAAATAATGCATTATATTGATACACATATGTACTCTATAAAAAATTTAAGTGTTCTTTCAGAAAAATTCAGTTATAATTACAGCTATCTTTCAAATCTTTTTAAAAACCATACAGGCATTACTTTGTCTGCATATTATCACTCACGACGTTTGGATGCTGCAAAACTACTGATTGATGAAAAAAAGCTTAAAATCAATCAAATTGCGGAAATATTAGGTTACTCATCGCCTTATTCCTTTAGCAAAGCATTTAAACAAAAATATGGTAGCTCCCCAAAAAATTATACGAAATGATTTGTTTATATTGCAAAAAACTCTACTGATTTTTTTAATTGCAAATAAAAATATCACGACGGTTTTATCGTGATGTTTTCGGGGATAAATTTTTTGTTTTTAGAGGATAAGTGCTTATGTTGACTATCTAAAACCCTTGATTTTACGGCATTTGTGAGTAAATCCTATAAGAACACCCGTACCACGTCGCCGCAAGCGGTATTTTGCTTGCGACGACTTTTTTACAAAAGTCACCGCTTGCTTTAAACGCTGCGGCTCCTTCTTCGCAAAAAGTCTCGCTCAGTTCGCCTGCTCGTTTGTAAACGCACTTGCGACGGCTCACAATCGCTACCAACTTTTCACGATATTGCGTCTTCGGCGCAGCCAAAATCCTTTACCGCTACTGCGTTTGCGGGCAAGTCCTGTAAGAACACTCGCACCAAAACAGAACCGTATTTTGCTGCAAAATTGCGGTTCTGTTTTTTTACCCGAAAACCTTGTTAGTAGAAAGATTTTTTAAAACAGAAAAGTTTCCGAGTAACAATAGTTAAGTAAAAATAAAAGCATTTTTACCCGCTATATCTATTTTCGCATTCACTCCAAAACTTTTCCACAAAAGATAATGCACCACTTTTGCCTATTTCTTAGTCAAAAGCGGTGCATTTTATTATGGGCATTTTTTATTTGTTCACGACAATACTTTCGGTTCTAAAGCCATATTCATTGTAAGACCTATCACTTGTTAAACGAATTTTCACTGTGTTGCCCGGAATATGAACAGTCACGCCGGCAAGCATTCTTTTTGTATATTTGCCAATTAAAGCATCATTTGCGTCATAAATATAGATGTAGTCAGACCAATCCAGATATGTGTCTTTGGAAAAAGTGACGTCAATGCTCTCACACACACCGTCATAGGTGTAAATTTTTGTTTCATCTGTATTATTTTCGTAAGGATGCGCAGATTCTAAAACTTCATTGATAATCTCAGCTTCAGTTATTACAGTTTCATCTGCTTTCGAAAGTGGTTTTAAAGATCTTGCACTTTCCCAGCAAAAAGCCTTAACTTCATACCCTTTATAGCTTTCATCTGCGTCAAATTCAAATGAATAATTTAAATCACTTGGTGTAACAGGAAGCGTCTTTAGTGTCACCAATTTCCTTTGATTATAAACCGCTACTGCTAAAAAGCTGTCCTGCATGAGATAATCAAATTGGATTTTTGCAGTTATCTTGCCTTTATCATACAAACAAAGCGCGGAATGAATAGCTGCGGGAGCACCGTTATAGTTATATGTAACGTTTGCATCATACAGTGCGTCGTTAAAACTAATACCATAAATATATCCATATTCCTTCATGGTTCCCGCATACAGAACATCCAATAAATCCTTAGCACTATTAAAAGCTGTTGCTTCAACATCAGTTAATGATTTGGGAAACGCAATTATCTGTAACTTGCAGCTTGCAAAAGCGCGGGACTCTATTTCTTTAACACCGTCAGGTACATTGTAAGAAAGGGCTGTTCTCCCAATTGGGTACTGTATTAATGATGTTTTGCTCTTGTTAAATAAAACGCCGTCCATCGACGAATATGTGTTATTATCGCTGTCAACATCTATCCTTGTTAAAACACTGCAAGCATAAAATGCATAATTTCCAATACTCGTTACGCTGCTTGGTATCGTTACACTTGTTAAATTATTGTATTTTAACACGTTTTTTTCTGTTTTGCAATCTATTTTTCAGTGGTACATTCCAATCGCAGTTTTCTCATTTATTAGAAGAATAAAGCAAATGAAAATATACACAAACTATTTATTTTTTAACCGCACCGTATAACCGTTCATTGCATTTTGGACTGATGTAA
>CALXJH010000004.1 GCA_944388555.1 uncultured Clostridia bacterium | reverse complement strand
CGCCCCAAAGCAGAACATACACCGTGAATGACATCGCAGCCATTCTCGGTATCGGCCGCGCCTCGGCCTATAAACTCGCCAACTCCGGATTGTTCAAGACGATCCGCATCGGCAACATGATCCGCATCTCCAGGAAGTCCTTTGAGGATTGGCTGAAGATGGAGGGGTTGGACAACGAAATCGAATAAGCAATTAGAGTACCACAGGCAAATGCCTTGTGGTACTTTTTTATAACTCAAATTATAATTATAAAAGTAATTACTTTTATAATTTAAAAACAATATTGAAAAATAATTACTTTTGGAGTATAATATAAACATATTGCAGATAAGAGGTGATGTTGCCATGCTTTTTGAATACCTGAAAACATATAAAGCTCAGATTTTCAATAGGGGGCAATCAGCAAAGGTGTTCAAAGAAGCACATGACAAAAATGCAGCAATCTGCGTTATCAAAAATAGTGAACCGTATGTTGCTATACTTCCACATAAACTATACCTTGAAATGCTAGAGAAAATGAAACTGGTCGATGGCAGCTCAAAGGAGGGCAAGTGATGATAAAAGATGTTTCTATCGAGATTACTCAGAAGTGTGTAAACCACTGTATCCATTGCTCTTCTTGTTCAACTGAGGAATGCACGATGATGCTGCAACTGGATACACTGCGCCGTGTTATTCAGGGTTTACACCGGCTGAAAGTCGAAAGGGTATGTCTTTCCGGTGGGGAGCCTTTTTTACACCCTGATATTGTTGAGATTGTTAAGCAAATATCTGATTCTAATATTATCGTTGATATATATTCCTGTGGAATTGTAAAAGATGCAGGAGAAGCTAAACCACTATCTCTTGCGTTACTATCAGAGATGAAAAAAGTTGGATTACGATCTTTGCTTTTTAATCTTCAATCGGCAAACGAGAACACTTATGATTTGATTACACAGAGCAAAGGCCATTTTCCCCTGCTACGTGAAAGTATCTCCAATGCAATCAAATGCGGAATTCGAACGGAAATTCATTTTGTTCCCATGAGACAAAATGTGGAAGACGCCTTAGATGTGATCCGATTTGCTGAGCAGATGGGAATAGAACAAGTTAACTTTTTGAAGTTAGTACCTCATGGTCGCGCCCTCGAAAATGCTCCAAGCATTATGATAGATGATATTGATTTGAGCAATTTGTGTTCTCGTTTAGTAGATTTAAAAGCGGAAGGAAAAGCTATACGACTTGGGTTGCCATTATCAATTGGAGGAAACACACCACCTTGTCATGCTGTAAAAGAAAAATTGTATATTAAATTTGATGGCTCAGTTTTTGGGTGTGAAGCATTTAAGTACATTAAATTTTTTGATGAGCATGGAAATTTTATTTTGCCTGATAACATATTAGAAAAAGATATTGAGGATATATACACAAACTCAGAGTACTTGAGACAAAGTGTTATGCTTGTAGAAAGTTATGAGAATTGCAAAGTTGATTGCGAAAACTGTCCGGTACAGAAATACTTAAAGAGTGGGAGGATAGGAAATGAGTTACAAAATTAATGATAAAACATTGATTAATGAGATGTGCAGTGATATTCGCAAAACTGTACAAGCACAATACAAAGTTCTAGAGGATACGCTCAAGGAGAGAGGTCAACAGTTACCTGAAGACTTTGCACATCCCCTGGATGATGAAATTGTTGGAAAGGATGGAATATTAGCAAAACTTTTATCTGACAGAGATACTGCTATTTCATATTCAAAAGCAGGAAAATTAGATGATTTGTGGCGTTTGCTGTTAAATAAATCGATTGTATGTTTGCGCTATTATGACACTAGAGAACCTTTTCAAAGTAATCCAAACAAAGCAATTGTGGCATATGGAATTGATAAGTTAAACGAATATCATCAGCGTTATACAGAGTTTGAAGGCCTAATGTATGGCTCAAGTGCTTATTATAGAGACCATGTTTTTCATGCAATTAGAGTCTGGATGTTAGGTATATTTTGTTTGCTTAAAAAAATGAATGAAGATCAACCATTTATTGAGAAGCTAACCCTTGATGGGGGCGCTGAACCGCCAAGCAAGATTGGTTTCTTTGAATATATCAGTATGTGGACAATAATTGCTCTTTGCCACGACTTGGGCTATCCGCTTGAAAAAGCTGAACAAATTCTTGATAAAACTCGAAAAATGATGAGAGAGTTTGTGCCGAGTCCCAACATTTGGAATAATTTTGGCTATAGCGGTACACAAGATAATATCAATGAATATGTTTTAAAATTTATTAGTACAAAAATGAAAAAGACTACAGCTTCGGAAAAGTTAGATGGAGCTGACGAGAGTGAAAATGAATTTTGGGGACGAATTCAACCCAAATACTACTTAAAATATGCAAAATCTTTAGAAGGTTTTCAGCATGGCATCATCAGCACTATAATCATTTACAAAATGCTTTTATACTTCCTTGAGTCTGATTTTAATTTAAATGACGATTATATATATAAAAATGAAGATGCTAGACAGTTCTATATTAGACGTGAAATTCTTCGTGCAATTGCTGCTCATACTTGCCCCGACGCATATAATATACACATTACAACTTTCCCAAGCTTACTTTTTTTGTGTGACGAATTTCAAGAATGGGGAAGAAAAACATGGAATGAGTTATATACAGGGTTAAAAGAAGACTCCATATCACTTGAGATCGAGAAGTTTTGTTGTGAAGAAGTGAACATACAAGAAACTATTAATCTTGACAGTGTTGAGGAAGCAGAAATTGTAGTGCAAAATATTTCTCGTGTTTTTGAGCGGCAGTATTCTTTATATAAAACCACATTTAGAGATGGCCAATATACCGCAAAAAGAGATTTTACCTTAGCTAAGACAATGATATTTTCGCTTAAGGATGACGGAGCGGAAAAAAGAGAAATAATTATTCGTTTTGGGTTGCCCAAATCGGAAGCAAGTTATTTTGAAGTTGATCTTTCTAATATTGGAGATGAGAAAGAAACTTATAAAGAAAGTATCAGTAAAAAGATTTTAAAGAAGATGTACTCTAAAGATTTGCAATTTAAAATGTAATATGACAGGTACTCTGAGAAAAGGAGAGTTTGTTTGCAGACAATAGAAAAATTCGTTGATTCTTTATCTTCTATTCCCGACAAAGACCGTCTTATTACTAACCCTTACCGTATCGATATATGTAAAAATAATTTGTTGCACTATTTACAACATTTAAAGGGCAGCAAAGTCGATATTATGCTGATTGGCGAAGCTCCAGGTTACCGCGGATGTGCGTTAACTGGTATTCCATTTACTGACGAGATTCAATTGAAGTATCCCGAAAATAACTATGCACTAGGAGATTGGAAACGATCCAGTAAAATCGGCAATACAGCAGAGCGGTCTGCTTCTA
>CALXJH010000003.1 GCA_944388555.1 uncultured Clostridia bacterium | reverse complement strand
TGTTCCCATCATTAACAATGATAAAAAACATCAGCAAATTGAAGTGAACAGCTTAGATACCTTCGAGCTTCATGCGGTGGATCACAGCACAGGCTTATGGTGGGCCGGTGACAAGCAATTTAGAATCGGAAGAGAAAGCAAAGGATTAACACAAATCAGCAATGAAGGTATGGATGAAAAACATGGTTTTGTAGATGCTTGGATTCCCTCACGTGTCGGACTAGGCTTAGAACAATCTTCTACATTCAGTGGCGCATCTTCAAACATTATCATGCAATATTGGGCTGGTGACTTTGTACGCCTGTCACAATACACTGGTGAACAAGCGTTTGAAAATGCCGCGCGCAATGCAATCATCGGAAGATTCGGAAATTATTCCGGCTATTATCAAACCGGATTCCTAACGCATCAGCAATATCCGGAATATCCTTATGAAGGGCCTGATTACACTTCTATATACTGGCATCACATTACACCGTTTTTAGCAATGCTGGAAGATTTTCTAATCAATGAAACCCAGGCATGGTCCGGCGGAAACATTCATTTTCCCGCCCTGCGTCAACAAGGATATGCATACTTTAATTCCAATCAATACGGGCATCAATCCGGTACCTTCTATGATGAAGAAGATATGTGGCTGTGGCTGGACGAAGGCATGGTAGATACCGGAAACATCCAAATTGACTGGCTTGGTGCTCGTAAAGACGGTGTATTTGGCCTTGCGCTCTTAAATGAATACACCGACGAAATTACCACAACTGTTTCACTCCTGGATAAAATACCAGGTGCACAGAATTACAGCGGAACAGCTACACTTTATGACAAAGACGGCGCTTGCGGTTCCGTTACCGTTGAAAGCGGAAAATTTGAGCTGACCATCCCTGCAAAAGCACTGCTTGCCGTTAAACTCTCTTTGCCTGAAGTAACAGCGCCTGCTTTTGCTGACATGACCTACTCTTTAGATGGAACCTATGACATCGGCACTACCGTTTTTGAACATACGAACGGAAAGGCTTACGCTCTGCAGGTTGCGCCCGACAGTTATTACGCATATGTATATGTGAAAGACAAACCCGCAGACATTAAAAAATTAACTATTGAATACACCGTTGGCAATGAAACCCAAACTATAGAAACTTCTGACTATCCGTTTGAATTCATTATCAAGGTGGATAATCCGGATTTGCGCTTTAATTACAAACTTTCGGTAACCACTGTTCAGGATGAAGTCAAAAGCCGTGGTTCAGGTGTTATTACATCTAAAACACGTTATGACAAAACGCAGGGCGGCACAATTTCTATTGCGGAACAGACGGCGGAATACACAGGTCATCATGGTCAGTTTACACCTATCTCCATAAATCCCACCCGCCATGGCACAAGAGATAATTTATTCCGACTGGTTGTTCCCAAATCCAGCCTGACAATTGAAAACACCGAAGAAAACTCAATTGTCGGGTTGCCGGTAAAAGGCATTTTCCACAACGGAAGTGCGGAAGTACCCTACGAAAGTGTTGTGATTTCAACCGAAAGCAGCGGCAGCAGCTGGATTATATCCATAGCTGAAACACCTGAAATTTCAGCTGCTAAATATACTGTTAGCTCACCAACACTTTATTTCGAGGCTACTTTGTATCCATATGAATAAACCTTTTAACCCTACAGCTCATACTGTAGGGTTTTCTTTTATAAAAAGCTTGCCATAGAATTATAAAAATGTTATAATAAATAAAAGAATATAAGGAGGGGTCACATGCAAAAAATAAAGCAAAAACAAATAGAGTTTTTAGATTGGGAACTCGGCGTTTTTTTCCATTTTGGTATCCGAACATTTTATGAAGGTCACAAAGATTGGGATATGCAGCAAATGCCGCTTGAAGTTTTCAATCCGGAACAACTCAATTGTGAAAACTGGATTAAAACGGTTAAAGATTCTGGCGCCAAATATGCTATTTTGGTTTGTAAGCATCATGACGGCTTTGCAAACTGGCCGTCTGCTTATACAGAATATTCGGTTAAAAACACACCGTGGAAAAGCGGAAAAGGCGATGTTGTCCGCGAATTTACCGACGCTTGCCATAAATACGGCATTAAAACCGGACTTTATTATTCCCCGGCAGATTTTACTGCAAAGCATCATTCAAATACCGACTATGATCAGTATTTTATCAATCAAATCACCGAACTTCTCTCCAATTACGGTAAAATAGACTATTTATGGTTTGATGGATGCGGATCAGAAAATCATACATATGACACTGTGCGTATCATTCGGCAAATCCGTATGCTCCAGCCGGACATTTTAATCTTTAATATGTGGGATCCGGATACCCGCTGGGTTGGAAATGAGGCAGGAATCGCTGATATTACTAATAAAAATATGGTTTCTCTTTTAGATTTTTCGGTGCAAACCGAAGCTCAAAATATTTTAGAAGAAGAAAAATTTCTTCCTGTAGAATGTGATTGCCGGATCCGTAAGAAAAATTGGTTTTACAGCGAAAAGGACGCCGATACATTAAAAAGCATCAAGGAATTGATGGGGTTGTATCTATATTCTGTCGGAAGAGGCGCAAACCTGCTCATAAACATTGCGCCGGATCGCCGAGGTCTGCTTCCCGAAGCAGACGCGGTTCGCTTCGTTGAATTCGGCAAACAAATCGAACGCCTTTATCAATACCCCATCGCTGATTTATCCATCGCAGAACAATTAGATCAAAATACATATACATTTCATTTTGAAACCGAACATCTGATTGAACGCGTTATCTTAGAAGAAGATTTGACTGACGGCGAACACGCAGAAGCTTTTAACATCCAGATTTGTCCCTATCTTTCCTCAAAAAAGATAACTGTATATACCGGTTGTACAATCGGACATAAACACATCTGTACTTTTCCACCAGTCTCAACATCTTCCCTTACGGTTCACATTGAAAAACAAAGCGGCGAAACCAAATTTAAAAATATTCGGATTTTTTAAACATATCTGTCAACACCTTGATTTTTATGTTTTGTTATGTTATACTGATAATAGTTGTTTTTACTAATTTTTATGGAAGGACCGTTTGCTTTGAATACCCAATTTTTCAAATATGCCATCGAAGTAGAACGAACGCGTTCAATCACACAAGCTGCCGAAAACCTTTATATGGGACAACCAAATTTAAGCCGTGCCATCCGTGAAATAGAAGATAATTTAGGATTTCCAATCTTTGAACGCACCTCTAAAGGCGTTGTGCCTACAAAAAAAGGTACAGAATTCTTAGTTTATGCACAAAACATTTTAGTTCAATTAGAAAAAATGGAACGTCTGTCTAAGCCGGAAAATGGCAACGCACAGATCTTTAACGTCTCAATTCCGCGTGCAAGCTATATTTCAAACGGTTTGATCGCGTTTTTAAAAACACTGGATCATGAACAATCACTGGACATTGATTTTCAGGAAACCAATTCTATCCAGTCTATCAGCAATGTATCCGAAGGCAGACACAATATTGCCATTATCCGTTATCGGCTGACAAATGAAAACTATTTTGAAGACTACCTGAAAAACAAACAGTTATCCTATGAAACAATCTGGGAATTTGAACGTGTGATTTTAACTTCAAAAGACAACCCACATTTACAAAATGGGATTATACCTAAGACCGATTTGAAACAATGTATCGAACTTGTTCACGGTGACACAATTGTCCCCTATCATCAGCCCGGGCAAAAAAACCAGACGAAAGACATTGTAAAAAAATTTCATTTATATGAAAGATGCAACCAGTTTGAAATCCTGAGCAATATTCCTTACAGCTACATGTGGACTTCCCCTATTCCTGAAAACTATTTGCGTCGCTACGAATTATGTATGGCACATAGCACAGAACCAGGTAAAAAATACAAAGATGTTTTGATTTATCAAAAAGGTTATAAATTCTCTGATTTAGATAAGCAGTTTATTGATAAAGTATATGAATCGAAAAACCATGTTGCTTTTAATAGCTTTTAACCCATATCACTTTTAGCATAGCATTATGTTTTTCTAGATATGGAAATATTTTCATAATTCAGTATTTAAGCCAATTAAAATTCTTTTTCCACCCTGGCACATGCCGTTTTATACATGGCTTTATAAACATTTTACATTTCCTTTTTATTCAATACTTTGATACAATAAAATTGTGAAAAGGAAAGTAATTGCTCTTTAAGCAATAAGGAGGTTATAAAAAATGAATGAAACACGGAAGTTAGTCGACAGCTTAGAAACACTTGAAGCAGAACTTAAAAAGTTGAAACAGGCACAACAGATTTTTGCAACTTACACACAAGAGCAGGTAGATAAAATTTTTGCTGCTGCTGCAATTGCTGCAAATAAAGCAAGAATTCCACTTGCTAAACAGGCTGTAGAAGAAACCGGCATGGGTGTTGTAGAAGATAAGGTGATTAAAAACCATTATGCTGCAGAATATATCTACAATGCTTACAAAAACACAAAAACATGTGGCGTTATTGAAGAAGACAAATCCTATGGTATTAAAAAAATCGCCGAACCAATTGGTGTTATTGCAGCTGTTATTCCTACCACAAACCCAACATCTACAGCAATTTTCAAAACGCTGATTGCATTGAAAACCAGAAATGCAATTATTATCAGCCCGCATCCAAGAGCGAAGCATTCTACCATTGCTGCAGCAAAATTAGTATTAGAAGCAGCAGTTGCTGCAGGTGCTCCCGAAAATATTATTAGCTGGATTGATGTTCCAAGCTTAGACCTTACCAATATGGTAATGAAAGAAGCGGATATCATTTTGGCAACAGGCGGCCCCGGCATGGTTAAAGCAGCTTATTCCAGCGGCAAACCGGCTTTAGGCGTTGGCGCAGGCAATACGCCGGCAATTATTGATGACTCCGCTGATATTTTACTTGCCGTTAACTCCATTATTCATTCTAAAACCTTTGATAACGGTATGATTTGTGCTTCTGAACAAAGTGTAATCGTATTAAAGAGCATCTATGATAAAGTAAAAAAAGAATTTGCGGACAGAGGCTGCTATTTCTTAAATAAAGAAGAAACCGAAAAAGTGCGTAAAACCATTATTATCAACGGTGCATTAAATGCAAAAATAGTTGGTCAAAAAGCACATACGATTGCTTCTCTTGCAGGTGTTCAGGTTCCGGAAGAAACAAAAATCCTGATCGGTGAAGTAGAATCTGTTGATATTTCTGAAGAATTCGCACACGAAAAACTTTCCCCTGTTCTTGCAATGTACAAAGCAAAGGATTTCTCAGATGCTGTTGCGAAAGCTGAACAATTGGTTGCTGACGGCGGTTACGGACATACTTCTTCTATTTACCTCAACCCCCAAACTGCACAAGATAAACTGAAAGAATTTGCTTCACGTATGAAAACTTGCCGCGTTCTTTTAAATACCCCTTCTTCTCACGGTGGTATTGGTGATTTGTATAACTTCAAGCTTGCTCCCTCCCTCACGTTAGGTTGCGGATCCTGGGGCGGAAACTCCGTTTCGGAAAACGTAGGCGTTAAACATCTTCTCAATATCAAAACAGTTGCAGAAAGAAGGGAAAATATGCTTTGGTTCAGAGCGCCTGAAAAGGTTTATATGAAGAAAGGCTGCTTGCCGGTTGCATTAGACGAACTGAAAAATGTTATGGGCAAGAAAAAAGCATTTATCGTTACAGACTCATTCCTCTATCAAAACGGCTATACAAAAGCAATTACAGATAAATTAGACGAAATGGGTATCACCCACACGACATTCTTTGACGTTGCACCCGATCCGACGCTGGCATGTGCAAGAAGCGGTGCAGAACAAATGAAAGCCTTCCAGCCGGATACCATTATTGCTATCGGCGGCGGTTCTGCAATGGACGCAGCTAAAATTATGTGGGTACTTTATGAACATCCGGAAGCTGACTTTATGGATATGGCAATGCGGTTTATTGATATTCGTAAAAGAGTTTACACCTTCCCGAAAATGGGTGAAAAAGCTTACTTTATTGCCATCCCGACTTCTGCCGGAACCGGATCAGAAGTTACACCTTTCGCTGTAATCACTGATGAACAAACCGGAGTTAAATATCCATTGGCAGACTATCAGTTAATGCCAAATATGGCGATTATAGATACCGACATGCATATGACTGCGCCAAAAGGTTTGACTGCTGCATCTGGTATTGACGCAGTAACGCACGCTTTGGAAGCTTACGCATCTATGCTTGCAACCGATTATACAGACGGTCTTGCCATTCAGGCTTTAAAAGTTATTTTCAAGTATCTGCCAAGAGCTTATGAAAACGGTCAGACGGACATTGAAGCAAGAGAAAAAATGGCAAATGCAGCAACAATGGCAGGTATGGCATTTGCCAATGCGTTCTTAGGTGTTTGTCACTCTATGGCACACAAATTAGGCGCTTTCTACCACTTACCTCATGGTGTTGCTAATGCGCTCATGATTGACGAAGTTTTAAGATTTAACGCATCAGAAGTTCCTGCAAAAATGGGTACTTTCTCACAATATGATCATCCGCACACTTTAGCAAGATATGCAGAAGTTGCAGATGCTTTGGGCATCAAAGGTAAAAATGATCAAGAAAAATTAGATAACTTAATTAAAGCAATTGATGAATTAAAAGAAAAAGTAGGCATCAAGAAAACCATTAAAGATTATGACGTTGACGAAAAAGAATTCCTGGAACGGTTGGATGAAATGACTGAACAAGCATTTGACGATCAATGTACTGGCGCAAATCCGAGATACCCGCTTATGCGTGAAATCAAAGAAATGTATTTGAACGCTTATTATGGAGGTAAAAAATAATGAAACTTGAAAAAGTAATTGCTGTCAGAACTACCAAAACTGTATATCGCGACGGAGATAAAGTTATTAAAGTTTTCAACGATAACTACTCTAAATCTAATGTTTTAAATGAAGCGCTAAATCAGGCAAGAGTGGAAGAAAGCAGCATCCACGTTCCAAAATTATTAGAAGTCACTAAAATAGATGGAAAGTGGGCAATTGTATCGGAATTTATCGAAGGCAAAACTTTAGAAACACTTATGAAAGAAAATCCGGATAAAAAAGATGAATATATCGCCCGCTTAGTAGATATCCAGATAGAAATTTTAAATCAGCGCGTTCCGCTGCTCAATAAATTAAAAGAAAAAATGCACAACAAAATTTGTGACGCAAACTTAGACGCAACTACCCGTTACGAACTGCACACCAGATTAGACGGTATGCCTAACCATAAGAAAGTATGTCATGGTGATTTAAACCCCAGTAATATAATCATCACAAAAGATGACACAGCTTATGTTATAGACTGGTCACACGTAACACAGGGTAACGGTGCCGCTGACGCTGCCAGAACCTACCTCTTATTCTGGTTAGAAGGTGATATTCAGGGCGCAGAAAAATACATGAATGCATTCTGCAAGAAAACTGACACTGCAAAGCAATATGTACAAAAGTGGATCCCAATTGTTGCTGCATCCCAACTCTCAAAAGGCAATGAAAAAGAACGCGAATTTCTTCTGAATTGGATTGACGTAGTCGATTACGAATAATTCATTGCTGTATATTTAAACTTAACATTTTTATACAGGAAAATACACAACATTTTAAATTTAAGGTGTGTGCTAATGCCCCGGTGTAAAGCCGCACAAAAGCACACACCTTTTATTTTAACAACCATTTTGCAACGTTCGCAGGCAAAATGGATAAATTTATTTTGCGAACAGAAAGGTATAGGGAAAATTTATGAAAGTAACTGTCTGCATCGGTAGCTCTTGTCATTTAAAGGGCTCAAAACAAATTATTGACACATTACAAGCATTG
Organism: uncultured Clostridia bacterium; assembly: GCA_944388555.1. GTDB lineage: Bacteria > Bacillota > Clostridia > RGIG6154 > RGIG6154 > RGIG6154. The sequence continues at coordinate 1,000 of CALXJH010000003.1, read as the reverse complement.
GTAAAAGAACACAAGCTGGAGGATAAAGTAGAACTCTGCGGCGCGTTTTGTATGAAAAACTGTGTAAACGGTGTAAGCGTTACAGTAGGTGATAAACTTTTTTCTGTAAAACCAGATACTGCAAATGAATTTTTTGAAACTGAAATCTTGGGAAAGCTTTAATTGCTGAAAGGTTGTGAAAAATATGCAGCACTGCCTGCAAACCAAAAAATCCAATTGCAAAAATTGCTATAAATGTATCCGTCATTGCCCAGTCAAGGCTCTGAAAATGACGGATGATCAGGCGCACATCATTCATGACGAATGTATCCTGTGCGGAGAATGTTACGTGATTTGCCCACAAAACGCAAAGCAAATTCGTAATGACGTTGATAGCGCAAAAGCGCTTATAAACAGTGGCAGTCCGGTTTTTGTAAGCCTTGCGCCATCTTATGCTGCAAAATATCCGGGCAGCACAATTAACGATATCGCAGCAGCACTTAAAGCGCTTGGATTTACTGACGTTTTTGAAACTGCTATCGGCGCCGAAATTGTAAAAAAAGAATACGAACGCATTATCCAAAATCATGAACAAAACTTAATCATATCTACCTGCTGCCATTCGGTAAACGCTTTGGTAGAAAGACATTTTGAAAATGCACTCAAATACTTAGCAAACGTTGTTTCGCCAATGCAAGCCCATGGTATGAAAATCAAGAAAGAGTATCCAGGCTCTAAAGTTGTATTTATTGGTCCCTGCATCTCTAAGAAAAAAGAGGCGGAAAAATACGAGGGGATTATTGATACAGTTCTGACTTTTGATGAGTTGGATCAATGGCTCTCCGATCAAAATGTTTCTATTCCGAATTCGGGAGAAACTGGCAACAAACACCGTTCTAACTTCTTCCCCACTTCCGGCGGTATTTTAAAAAGCATGGATTTAAACCCAGACTTTAATTACATAGTCATTGACGGCGTTGAAAAGTGCATGGCTGCTTTGCAGGATATAGAAGCTGGGAAT
>CALXJH010000002.1 GCA_944388555.1 uncultured Clostridia bacterium | reverse complement strand
ATATAAATTACAAATTACATTCTCGTTCATTGTTGGGAATATATTAAAGATTATCTTGAAGAATGCAAAAAAGACATAATGAGGCTATATCAACGGGTTCAACAGTTACTATTTCTGAAACGCTTGCTAATATGCTTGGTTCGATGAATGGGAGTTTGACAGCAGATTCAGGTGATAGTACACCGGTTGTCCGGCCTTCAAATACTTCAAGCAAACAGACTACTGCAATAAAAAGAGCAAAAACCAAGGTCAATGCGGGAAAAACGAACAGCATTGACACAAATGAGAATTTGGTGTATACTATAAAAAAAGTGGGAGAATTACTTAAGGTTAATAAAAATTATGTCTATGCTTTAATAAATAAGGGGTTGCTAAGATCTACCAAGCTCGGATGTAGGAAAGTAACACGAAAAGTATTGATAGAATTTTTAGAGAAAATGATGGATTGAATTTTGATGAGATAATAGCTTCAAACCAGATTAAATAATGCAAAAAGAAATGTTTTTGTGGGAAAGAAAATCTCGTGGGAAATCCGTGGGAAATCACAAAACAAGGAGTGTGAAAAAGCCCCGAAACAGCAGTGTTTATGCGGAATTTGAAAACTCAGTTTCAAGACGAAGCAAGACACGGTAAAGGCTTTGAAGGTCTCTTGAAGAGATATTTTAAATAATTTTAAACACACTTAGTATAGACTGATATATTTTGAAAATTGTTGATACTGCATTTAAGATTAGAACGCGATTAACCAGATATGGTTAATCGTGTTTTTATATTTAATTGTATTTTTCCATCTTGCCTATAAAAACTCTTATAATTTTAGTAATTGTGCGGTTTTACTGCTATTTCTGGTAGAAATTTGTTTCATTGATAAATTTAGATTTTGACGGTGCAGCGAGTGAAATTACTATATAAATAAAGTAATGTTATCACAAGTGTATGGTGTTCTTTATATGAATACCATTCCATTCTTACAATTGAATCTAAACATAACTGCTAATGATGGAAAATATAAAAAATCAAAATTAAATAATAGGATCTTTGATTTTTCGGTAGAATATTTATTCAAATTAACACAAGGTCAAATAACAGAAATCAAGGAGATATGGATAAAAAAATGATTCATAAATTTAAAAATCATTCAGGTTAATATTGTTATTATATAAGTTTTGTGCTATAATTTTAAAGGTAGGAGGAATACAATGAAAATAGCAATATGTGAAGATAATCTGGAAGAACAAGAGTTTCTTCAAAAACAACTGATAAAAACCAATTTAATAAATGAAAAGGCATCTTTTTCTTTTTTTGAAGATGGAAGTGATATTGCATTACAATATATGAGAGGTAACCGCTATGATATTGTTTTTTTAGATGTGGACATGCCTAAGGTAAACGGAATCAAAACGGGAAAGTACATACGTAATATAAAAAAAAAAGCAATTATAATTTTTGTTACCAGTTATCCCCAGTACGCTTTGGACGCGTTTGATTGCAATGCGTTTCACTATCTTATCAAAACAACGGAATATGAAAAATTTTATAATGTCATACTAAAAGCTATCAATCATTTTAAGGGTATTCATCATGAGCATTTAATCAAGCTTAAAGGTGGAGAAGTTATTAATCTGAACATTGATGATATATATTATATAGAATCGTGCCGTAAACACGTAATTTATCATTTGAAAGACTCTCAATATGAAACAAAGGATACGTTGACAAGCGTTTTTGAAAAAATTGCCAAATATGGGTTTTATCAAGTCCATCAAGGATATATTGTGAATTTTGATAAAGTTTCAAAATTTCAAAGAGATTATTTTGTTATGAAAAATGGAGAAAAAGTAATGGTAAGCATACGCAAGAGAACCGAAGCAATTGTTGCTTATGCAAATTATATGGAGAGATATTTATGATTGATTTTGAGGATATATTTTTAGCAGTTTATAATGTTATAATGATGCTGTATTCATTGCATTTGTTCTTGTCATGTTTTTCTAAAAGAAAACCAGAGAGAGGAATTGTAAAAAAACGATAATCATACTAGTATTCTTTTGCTCGCTTTTATTTGTTAAAGAAACCATACTAAACACCGCAATATTATTCTTGTGTTTACTAACATTTACAACGTTATATGATATGAAAAACTATAATAAATTATTGTATACAATCCTGTTTATTGGAATTTCATCCGTTATGGAACTGGTTACCGGTTGGTGTATTATGATGACATTTTCTATAGATTTAGTTACTGCCAAAACGGGTTTGTATAATTCTATGGGAGTAATCATTTCAAAGTTTTTAACAGTAATTGTGCTTTTTATTATTAAAAGATTTCGACACAATACATTTTCTGGGAAATTTAATACAAAATACATTCCAATTTACATTCTTCCGTTGGCAACATTGTTTGTTGTGTTGTTTGAATACTATGCAATGTGGTATTTTCAAGGGCAAGGTGTTTTGGTGATAGTCGGATTTTTAAGCATGCTGTTTTTGGTATTCAGCAATTTATTCCTTTTTAATGTGATTGATGGTATTTATACTGCAGTTCAAAATGAAAGTCAATTGATGATGGCAAAAGAATTGATTGTGCAACAAGCAGAGCAGTATAAATTATTGTTCAAAAGAAATGATGAGGTGCTGAAAATAAAACATGACCATAAAAATTTCTTAATTGGTGTGGCCTCAGCATTATCACAAAAGAAGTATGACGAGCTGCAATCAGAAGTTAATAACGAATTGTTGGAAATGAATCAATCAGATAGTATACTAAGCGGGAATAGTACAATAGATACTATACTAAATTATAAAAATGAAAAAGCAAAGGCAAAAGGCATTAAATTTGATTTTTCATATAAAAATCTAAATTCTATACATGTTTCGGATATTGATATGTCTATTTTGTTAGGAAATGCAATTGATAACGCAATAGAGGCTACCGAGCGTTTGGCAGATGATAGTTTAAAAACTATTTCAGTTTCAATGATTCTTAATGAGCAGCAATTGGTAATTACGATAAAGAATAATGTAGAAGAAGCAGTAGACATAAATAATTTAAAAACGCATAAGGAAAATAAAAATATGCATGGTTTTGGAATCCCTAATATGAAAGAAATAGCAAAAAAATATGGCGGTGAAGTTATTCTTATTTGTGAAGATAACGTTTTTAAGACTTTGATTATTATAAACAACCAAGAGGAAAATATGTGTATTTAACAACGAATAGGTGCAAAAAGACGACGAATTTGCCAATAATGTTGAATTTTTTGTCAAAGGAGGGTATTTTGTGATTAGCAAAGTATCATCTTTTTATTTGTGAGGAAATCGAGATGTATGAGTTGATTGCAAAAAATATCACAAGCAGATTTATGCGGAATGGAATTATAAATGATGAAAAGAAAGATGTGTACGCTTATGGATTTGAATTGTTAATAGGATATTTTGTATATTTTGTTATTTTTACTTTTATTTCTGCCCTAACAAGGACTATTGTTGAATCCTATTGTTTTTTTGTTGGTTTTATGTTGGTACGAAAATATGCCGGAGGAATACATGCAAAAACATACATTCGATGCCACGTGCTTTTTGAATTAAACCATTTACTTTTTATTGGCGCATATTATTTTTTATCAGAGCCATATTTGTGGATATTATTGTTGGCTGTAGTTTTTAGTATCATTACAATTTTTGCGTTCGCGCCAGTTGACAATAATAAGCGATTAACAGAAAATGAAAAGAAGTATTTCAAAAAAAGGAGTCGCGTTTATGTATTTATAATAGTGATTATGACGGTAGTAGCGGTCATTGTGCCTGATATACAAAAATATGCAGTTGCTTATTTAATAGGTACATGTTCGGCATCGCTATCGTTACTGCTTGCGCATTTTCGAGAAAAATTGTCAAATGTTAAGTAATTTAAATATTGAAAACAATATTTAAAAATATAAAAGAGGAGAAGAAGACATGAAAAAAATTAAAATGTTTTTGACCAAGTATGCAGGGACCTTGGCAGCGATTGCGCTAATGGTTAGCGTTTCGTCATTGGATTCAGCATGTTACGTTATGTATCATCAACCACATGTTCCCGCAGCACTTGACCAATACATTATATAGAATAGGATTGCAAGAATGCAATAGTATAATGAACAAAATTTGCAGATTTTTTATTCCTCGTTATTATTTATATGTTTGCGCAATAGCCAAATGTTTAAAACACACTGATTAGGAAAGAAAATGTTATTGCGCAATGCGAATACATGAAATTTTAGGTTGCTCAAAATAATGTACAAATATATATATATATATATTCCAAAATAATTATCTGGTACCTATTTTTTTGTTATTTGATTTGAAATAATAGAGTGATTACAAGTAAAAGAAGTTATCATTTAAGATGAATTCCTATGCGCATATTTTGTTAAGCAGTTAATATGTGTATAGGATTTTATTTTTATCTGGAAAGGAGAAGAGTGTAAGGGATGAAAAACAAAAGAAAAGAAAGAAAAATGATTTGTTATTTGTTGGTATTCTATTTTTTAGTAGGTGTTATACCACAAACAATTTACGCGATACCAACAGAAAATGTTTCTGATCCTGAAATTCCTATATTGGTGTCAGGACTAGAACAGAGAAATAATGTTGAGGAGAATAGCCTATTGCAGCAAGGTTTAGTAGAAGAAAATTCAGATTTTATAGAAGATAATCAATCAGAACAAGAAAATTCAATATTCTCGGAAGATGCTTCTTCAGAAGAAGAACAGATACTTGGTGAAGATATACAGTATGCAGAACACGAAATGTTGAATGCTGAAGCAGAGGATTATACAGAGAATGAAGCAGAAGAACTGCCAATATTGGAGGCAGAGCAACTCAATTCAATTGAGGATTTTTATTATACAGCTTCTGCAATAGCAGGCGAAAATATGGAAGATAACGAAAAGACCTGTATTGTGTTAACAGGAAGTGCTTTTGCAAATGATCGGTTTTCAAGAGAGCCTTTTAATGAAGGTGTATTCAATAATGAATATGGTACATATCTTTTGGCGCAGAGCGGTGATTTGGCGGATCGGTATTCTACATATACTGTATATATTCCGAAAAGCGGCTGGTATTATGTTGGCGCTAGAATGAAAACAATGGCAAATAATATTGAGCAGACAAATTATTATAGATATAGAACCATGCAGGTTTCTTTTACACAAAACGGACAAGAAAGGTTTGTTGAAGGAGAAAATCCGTGGTCTGAAGAAAATTTATATAATTTTGACAGTTATGAAGAGAATGGTATAAACAAGTATCTATTTGGGTCCATGAGAAGCTATGTATCTGATTTGAAATCATACAATTATACAGACGCAAAGCCTGTTTATCTAGAGGCAGGACAAGCAGATGTTACAATTTATGGAAACAGTTACGCAAGAATGGATTTCTTGGTTATTTCCAATGCGCCTATGGAAGATGTGGAAACGAAAGCAGAATATGAAGCTTTGTATGCAGGTTATGAAAATAAAGGGGCTTTGAGTTTTACTGAAGATGAAACGTGGATAGCTGACGAGTGGCTTAATTTTGCTGCTGCACCAAACGAATGTATTGAATATGAAATATATTGTAAACCGGCGGGACAAATATATAAACCATTTATTAAAACCACAGATACAGGATTTGATTTAGAATATTTAAATTTTACCGAACCAGTGACTTTAAAAATTATTGCAAGAGATCTATATAACCAGACAGCAGAAAGTCAAGAATTTGATTATTTTCCTATATTGGACAATATAAATATTTTAATAAGCGGAAATGCAGAGTTTACAACGAAATGCGCATACAGCAATAATATACCTGCCTTTGCGCCGCAAACGGATTCATTATCCGGAGACGCATTTAATTTAACTACCAATCAATATTTGGTTTTAAATCCGGGAACAAGTGAACCATTAAAGCATACGACACGTATATTTGTGCCGAAAAGCGGATTTTATTATGTACATTCGAGAGCAATGGCAAATTGGAATGAAATGAGATGGGATCCCAAATACGGTGCCTTTACGATTTCTTTTGAGCAGTATGGACAAGAATACTTTGTAGAAGGAGAAAATCCAATAACAGATGACGATTCGCTGCAAGAGATGGAAGATTTTGATAGTTACGTCAGTGACGGTATAAATAAATATCTTTTTGGTGCAATGCGAAAGGGCGTTTCAGATTACAAGGGATACATGTATACTGATGCACAGCCGATTTATCTGCAGCAGGGATTTGCAGACTTAAATATATATGGATATCAGCGTTCGGCTTTTGATTATATTGCTATTACCGAAAAACAACCTTATCGTACGCTCACGCCTGTTCAATTTGAGTATATGCTTGGCGCAACAGAATTTTGCGGAATCAGTTGGTACGGTACAACAGTTGAATATACGGTTGGTGAAGGTGGTATATATACATTTACTTTTCCAAATGTGGGAAATGGCGGTGCGATTTTCGGATTAACTTCCAATGGAGAATATATGCCGCAAGGCTTTTCTAATGAACCTGAAAGTAACATTCAGGTCTATGGTTTGGGAAGTTCTTCGTATAAAACAGCTGTGGCGGTTGCCTTTGACAACTTTGGAAATTTTGTTGAACAGAGGATACCTCTTCCGGATACCAAAACAACCATTATTTTAACACCCGAGAATAATTTTACGGTTGATGAGTTGGATAAAAAACTATTTCCAGAAGGCATATGGCAATTAGAGGAACCAGATTGGTATGGCACTTCTGAAAATCGCGGTATATTTAACCAGACAGATAATACATATATTTGGCGTACAAAGGATGCTGTTGGAACGGGACCGTATGGCGAATATCCGTATAGCATGGCAGTAAAAATGTATGTAGATGTCTATATTCCTCATAGCGGCGAATATAAAATATCTGCCAGGGCAGGCAGTTCGAATTTAACAGCGGGCGGACTGGCAGCAAATTATGAACGTATTTTTGGTATTAGTGTAACGCAGGGAAATAATGTACAACCTGTAGATTCTACAGTAAGTCGATTTGAACTTGAATTCTATAGAAGCACTGACCACTATTCCGCATATTTTTATCCTTTTGGGATGAATAGATACTTTGTGGATGCTCCAGAGATTCAGTACTATAACTATGATGAAAGTTCTTTTATTTATTTGGAAGAAGGAACAGCAACGTTAACCTTTTATGGATTTGCACATACGAGACTGGATTATGTTGCTATAACGGATTATGATCTGGAGCTGCCCGAAACAAAAACAGAATATATAGAAACGATAGGGCAGTTTGAAAATGTAAATATGCCTTATTTGGAGGATTACCAGATAATTAAAAACGAGGATGGAAGTTATGATATCACAGTAAAAGCAGGAGATGCGTATGGCAGCGAAATCATCCGGTCTGAGATATATGCATGTAAGGGTGCAGAAAAAGAAAAAATAGCGGAATCAAATAACGAAATTGTTACATGTGTATTGGAAGAAAGTAATCAAAATTTTGAATATTTAATACGGATAGAAAATGAGCATGGAGCCTGGAGAGAAAAATACTTAAATTTTGCCGGGTATAATGATGCGGAAATTATTTATTCTGATAATAAAAAGGCGGAAGGACATTTTGAATATTCTTACGATACGGATACGTATGTATTTACTACTACGATATTCCCTGTAAAGTATGAAATTGATTTTCAATATAATACAAATGCACCTACAAGATTAGATTTGTACGAAGTAGAAGAAAGTGGATTGCAGTTGGTAGATACTATATATACTTCTAATAAAATTATTCTTCAGACGGAACAAAGTATAGTTCCCCGAATTTATTGTATTAAAGTGCAGTGTGGACTCGAGACTTGCGATTACAGTTTGCGTGTAAAACAAATTTCAGATTCTTCAACTGGAATTTTAACGAAACAGGCCCTTCCCGAAGAAAGATTATTTGTTTCAGTGACGGCCAATAATATGGCGACTTTAAAGGATGCTGTTATTACAATTGAATATGATCCATATCAATTAAAACTTATAAATGCAGTTGTGCAAGATCCTTTGCATGTTTTTACGTCGGGGAAATATGGAGATATACAAGTTTTAGAAGAAGATTTTGGCAAGGTAAGATTAAAATATTTGGGCGATAACGCACCTATTGATTATCAATGGAGCGGAATTTTAAATTTATTGGAGTTTGAATCTTTGATTTACGGCGCAGTGAACTTAAGATGTAACTATGAGTAATGCAGGGGAGGAATAGGGATGAATAAGGTTTTAAAGGCGGCAATGATTGCAGCTGGAATCTGCTTGGCAACTTGTATTGCGGTTTTCGGAATCAATGCTGGAATAGAATTAGTTGAAAATCGGGGAATAGAGCAGATTTTAGTGGCAGAGGAAGCTAAGAGCTTGCAAGTATTAGAGCGAAATGTAGAAAGCGATGATTTGATCGCAATTTTGCGCAGTCAGGGCTTGGAAGATGATGAGATTCAGAAAACTTTAGACGATTATGCGGCTGTAATCGCCTTATATGCGCCGGATGAGGCAACGGTGGAAACTTTTATAAACATGACGAAAGAAGGTAAAAATTTACAGAAAATTTGTGAAATATATTGCTTTTTAACCGATACCATTGAAGGGAACACATTGCTGAAAGATATGTATGAAATCGGCACCATGACAAACTTTAGCGGTAATTTTTGGCTGGAAAGTTCTTACAACTACCTCACCGAAAAGAAACATGGCGTTTTAAGTATGGAAGAGATTGTTGCTTACAAAAATAAAGGAATCAGCATTGATGAAATAAGTACGGCAAGTGTTTTATCCAGAGGCGGAAACGGAACAATAACAGAAATTTTAGATCGAAGAGCAGCAGGAGAAAGCTGGGAGAAAATTTTTGATACATATTATCAGAAAAAATCTTTGAACTTACAAAAAAAATTCAATAAAACGGAAGCAAGTACACTTTTAGAAGGCATTCAAAATGCAAATACATGTGATCTTTCTGTAGAAGCTTGTATAGAAAATCAGGCTGAAGTTATCAATGTTCAAAATAAAAAAATGATCCAGGCGAGAAAATTTTCGGAAAAAGCCGGTAAATCGTTAAAGAAAAAAGCGGATTTAACAGAAAGCATATATGAATCGGTTTCTGCGGCCGGCGCAACAATAGAAATGGTGCAAGAGTGGCAGGATGCTGGTTACACTTCTGGTGAAATTAAAAAGGCAGCAGAAATATCCCAAAAATACAATAGCAGTATTGAAAATGTTTTGACGCAGTATACAACTGAAAACAAGTGGATTGGTGAATGAATATACAAAAGAAAGAGGGATATTGATGAAAAAGTTTGCGTTTTGGATTCTTTCAGTGGCAATATGTATGTTTTGCTGTGTGTTGGTAAAAGCAAATGATGTGTCAACAGAATATAATTTAGCTGTATATGAGGAAAATCAGTATTTAGATAGTGTTTTAGGGGATCGATATAACCGTGGCAGCGTTTTTGATAAAACCGGGACAAGTTCGGTAGATGGCGCTACCGGCACATTATCCTATCAAACAACAGATTTGTATCTTCCGGGAAAAGGTGGATTGGATGTTGTTCTGAATCGTGTGTATAATAGTTCTATGCAGCAGATATCAAATGACGACGGTATTGATTTCGACTATGCCAATGGAAACAATTGGTTTCCTGGAAAACACAAGAAAAGTGCAACGATTGAAACAGAAGACTGCTATCAGTTTATGTTTGCTTATTATCCGTTAAATAATCCGTCACTGAAAATTTTTATAGTGTTTAAGAGTGAAGAAGAAATGCTTGCGGCAGAAAATGAAAATAATCAGCTGGCGGTTGTAGAGAATTATGAAAATTTAAAGAGCTATATGCAGCCTGGAGATGGTGTGGAGGTTGCGTTTCCTGAGGGATTTCCTGCAGATGACGGACTATATTTTTATGAGGATATAAAAGCGGAAGGGACAGCAAACACTACGTTGCTGGCAAGGGATACTTCTTGTCCGGCTACGGCTGTATTTTTCCCCATCGCAACTAAAACGCCGTTATATGCTGTAAAATCGCCGGAGACAGGTTGTATCGTAGGTGCTGGATGGAATATATTAAAGGGGACGGGTACTATTGATAACGAAGAACTGTCCTCTTCCGAACAGACGGATGAATTTAACAGAAAAGATGAATATATTGTAACAGGATCGTTATATACGGAAAACAATGAAAAAGTATATTTTAGTGCCAGGAAAGAAATGAATATAGATCCCGAAGATGAAGAAGACTCAGATTTTAGTTATTCAGAAGAATCTGTGTTTACGTATAATGAACAAGGCCAAATCAAAACATTAAGAGAGTGGGATTTGTATATAGTAGAGGATGAATTGGATCTTGATCCGGAATGTCAGATTTCACAGTTTGACAAAGTATATTTGTATAATGCGGTTCTAACAGATCCGGAAGGAACAAAAAGGTATTATAATTTATTTACGAATAAATTAGTCGCGGTAAAGGACAGATTTGGAAACGCAATATATTTTGAAGAGGGTTCATTTGGATTAAGAAGAATTACAGATACATATGGACGAAAAATACAGTTTACCTATCAAAATGGTGTTTTACATACGATAAAGGTTAACGGTGAAACTGTGCTTACTTATGAACTGGAAGCGATCAATAATCCACAGAAAGATCCAAATGGATTGCTGCGGATGGATGATACCTATGTACTTACTGTATATCAAGGCACAGCTGACGCTGAAGATAAAACAAAATATATCCATAAATTAACGCAGAACATACAAAATGTAGGAGTAGATGATAAAAAACACACCCGAATGGACTGGAAGATGTTGTTAACGGAAGTGGAACTTGGTGATACGACTTCTAAGATATATGACTATCAAAGGGAAAATGATATTTATTTTTGTTATAATGGATATGAGACGCAGAAGAGTAAAATTCAAAAAACTTATGTACGGCGGGATGGGCAACAGGAACAGCTCACAGAATATACTTATAATAATCCGAATGAAGGGCTGATTGATTTAAGTGAAACCTATACGCATACAACGGATATTACAGGTTATTCGGGCGTGCAGAAAAATACATATGATTATAAGCAGCGGCTAACGGAATCTCGTGTTCTTTCAGACGACATACTAACAAAAACAAATTATACGTATAAATCTGGAGCGCTTAGCCAAAATCTGATAGCAAGTGTGAAAACCTATCAAATGCAGGCACAAGATGTAAACGCCGCCTTTGATGAAACTGTGTTGCCGTATGTGGTTGAAATGCGTTATGATAGCCAGATGGACATATTAACCTACCGAAAAACAGGAGATAAAGTTGAGAATTATACCTATGGAGAGTATAATTATCCGACGAAATATGAATTTACAAGAGACATCTCAAATCCTTCAAAAGTTGCAAGTACACGTGTCATTTACACATATTCAGACGATTATAAAACAGTCTATGAAAAAAAGTATGAAATAATAAATGAAACACCCACGCTGAAGGAACATAGAGAAATCAATTATAATGATACCGGCGATATTATGAATATAAAATATACAAGCTGGATAGGTACGACTGCTTATACTTATAGTTATCCGGATTTAAAAGATACAGAAAACAATCCAAATCAGTATTCGTTGATCGTCTCTACAGTTAAGACAGATTGTAATGGCGTATATGTAGGGGATACCCAAAATACCATAAATACGGTGACAACTTATGATTTATTAGGTCGTCCGGTGTTAGAAACGGATGGAAACGGCATACAGCACAGCATCACCTATAATGAATCGGGCGATATTATTTCAGTGAAGAATTTGCAGACGCAGGCGGAAGAAAGCTATGATTATGATTATAATACCAATACGATCATAGGAACAGACCCGAACGGAAACAAGATAAAACAGGTGTATGACGATTTTGGCCGGTATACAGCAGGATACGCACTGAATGCAAATAATCAATGGATTCAGTTGGACGAAGTCGGCTATGATAACAGAGGCTATCTTGCCTATAAAAAGACATTCTTAGACGAAGGATCAACAACAAACTTTAATAAAGAAGAATATACATTCACAAACGGCGGAAAAATAGCGGCAATAAAAGAATATAAAAATAACGACTTGCTTGCGCAGACCCAATATACCTATACAGCCTGTATGATTCCGAACGATGACAACTTAAATTGGGGAACTAAAGTTAGAGTAACGAGTCACAAGGATACATACGGAAGATTTACATCTGAGATGTTGTATGACCATAACGGATTTATGGTAGAAGAGACGAATAATATAACGGGTACGACAAAGTATACCAATGATGTGGCAGGAAATGTACTGACTGTTTTGGACGAACAGACAAGAACAGACAATCCGCAGGCAGCATACACAATAAAATATGAATATGATTATTGGAACAGACCGGAAAAGATATACCGTGCGGATGGGAAGTTTATAACCAATGAGTATGATATTACAGGGCAGTTGTACAGACAGACCGATTATGACGGCAACCAAACAAGCTGGTGGCATAATATGGAAGGCTGGCTGGTTAGTGTAGAGGTTCCGGTGGCAGACGGTGTATTTTATAGATGCGGATATGGATATGACGGAAACGGAAATCTGACG
>CALXJH010000001.1 GCA_944388555.1 uncultured Clostridia bacterium | reverse complement strand
CTGTCACGTTTTGCCAGATAATCATTTACCGTAACAATATGCACGCCATTGCCAGTCAAGGAATTTAAATATGCCGGGAGTGTAGCTACCAATGTTTTGCCCTCACCGGTTTTCATTTCAGCGATTCTTCCTTGGTGTATGACAATACCGCCTATGATTTGCACCGGGAAATGTTTCATACCCAGCACACGAGAAGCGGCTTCGCGCACTGTTGCAAATGCTTCCGGAAGCAGTGCATCCAATGTTTCTCCGTTTGCATATCTTTCTTTAAAGTTTTTCGTTTTTGCTTTTAACTCATCATCCGTCAGATGTTGGTACGCATCATCATAAGAAAGTGTTTTATTTAACAACGGCTGAAGCCGTTTAACTTCTTTTTGACTATAATTTCCAAAGAATTTTTCGAGCAAACTCATTATAATCACCTCAATTTATTATTATAGCATATTTATATAAAAATATAAAGCGTTTTTTGTAAAAATTTACAAATTTTTAAGAAACACTCCCTTATATTGTACTCTTCTTATATTATTACATTTAATAAAGACAAAAAAACAACAATGCGTTTGCATTGTTGTTTTTTAAAAAATTATTATATTTCAGGAATCTCGATTTGAATTTCTTTACCCAGATCAGCTGACTTTTTAATTCCCGAAAGAATTGCCTGATTATAAATAATCTGGCTTGCAGGAACAGGTGCTTTTGTTCCATTCTTAATTGCATCCAGGAAGGAGCGAATCTTAACCTCAAAGCAAGGAACATCACTCTGTTTCATAGGTATTTCTGTTACAACCTGCTCGCCGCCGACTTCTGTATAAACTTTCAAAGGTCCACCAATGCTACCGTTCCAGCAATCTGTTGCAGGAATTCTCAAACCGCCCTTGGTACCCAAGATAATTGCATCTCCGGGGCTATCAATGTTCATTGCCCACGCGATTCTGAAGTCTAATATAATATCGCCTTCCAGACGTACAAAACCAGCAGCAAAATCGTCTACGCCGAATTTCTTATAATATTCCGGATGACCGCAATTTTTATAACCGATATAATTCGGATCTGTTCCAAAGAAATCCGATGTATAACCTGTTACAGTTAACGGCTTTGGATAGCCAATTGCATTTAACAGCATATCCAGTGAATAACAGCCGATATCACCTAATGCACCGATACCACCTGTTTCTTTTTCGATAAATGTAGTGCCAAAAGGTGTCGGAATACCACGACGACGTCCGCCGCCGGATTGAATGTAATAAATCTTACCTAAAACGCCGGATTCTACTACATTTTTAACCATAATCATGTTAGGATCAAAACGTGGCTGGAATCCAATAGAAAGCACTTTACCGCTTCTCTTTTCAGCCTTTAAAATTTCAATGCCCTCTTCCAAGGTCACACACATTGGTTTTTCGAGTAATACGTTAATGCCTTTATCCAAAGCATAAATTGTACATTCTGCATGTGTCATATTATATGTACAAATGCTTACACCATCTAATTTTAAGCTTTCATCATCCAGCATTTCTTTGTGACTGAGATAACATTTCACGCCTTCGACTCCGTGCTTTTCAAAAAATTTCTGTGCTTTGCCCGGAATCAAATCCGCACCGGCAACAATTTCTACATCCGGCATTTTTTTGTATTGTTCAATATGCGCCTCTGCAATCCAGCCGGTACCTATGATACCAATTCTTAATTTTTTGCTTGTGTCGATTTCGGCACTTTCTGCTTTAACATTAAAATCAAGCATTTCGTCAACTGTTTTTCCTGCCATTTTCACCTACTCCTTTTATTTGCAAAATATAACACTAAATTTACACAAAGATGATCCGAAAAGGTACGAATCATTCATTGTTAAATTACAATTTTGATTATACACACATTGTTTAAAGTTGTCAACATTTTTTTAACAATAAATAAAATCCTATATATTTTTCTGAAAATTATAGCAATTAAAACGAAATTTCAAAAAGGAAAAAGCTCTGCAAAAGCAGAGCTTTTTCTTAAAGTTCAAAATTTACGCCAGTCTGAGTTTTTGAAGAATCCTCTGTTTCAAAATTATAATCATTGCCGGGCAATACCGCATTCAGCACGATACCTAAAATAGCTGCAATCGCTAATCCTGTCAAAGTAACAGACGCGCTTCCGATCAGGAAAGTAATGCCGCCGATGGAATTAAATCCCAGCGCCGTAACCAAAATGGTTGCTGCAATAATAACATTTCTGCTTTTTGAAAGATCTACCTGATTTTCAACCAAGTTTCTTGTTCCGATTGCTGAAATCATACCATACAGAATCAGTGAAATACCTCCAATAACAGCCGTTGGTATTAAATTGATGCAAGCTGCAATTTTAGGAGAGAAAGAAAGAAGAATTGCAAAGCAAGCTGCAATACGGATTACTTTTGGATCATATACTTTTGTGAGGGCTAATACGCCTGTATTCTCACCATAAGTTGTATTTGCAGGGCCCCCAAAAATAGCGGAAAGTGTTGTTGCCAGACCATCACCCATCAATGTTCTGTGCAGACCGGGAGAAGCAATATAATTGATTCCGACTGTAGAACTAATTGCTGAAATATCACCGATATGTTCCATCATAGACGCAAGTGCAATCGGCATGATCGCAATAATTGCATTTACAGCCAGCGTCCAGTCCTTAATAGCAAATACACTGTTGCTCATTTTTATAGGAAATCCTACTAAATTTGCTTCACGCAATGCTGTAAGGCTATCCTGTGTAAACACTTCTACACCGCAAAGCTGCATAATAACTGCGACAACGCACGAAACAAATATACCAATTAAAATCGGCACAATTTTTGCCATACCCTTGCCCCAGATATTGAAAATAACAACTGTAGCAAACGCAATAACTGCAAGCCACCAATTGGTTGCGCAATTGGTAATTGCAGAAGGTGCTAAAATTAAGCCAATAGCAATAATAATCGGTCCTGTTACAACCGGCGGGAAATACCGCATAACTTTCTTTACATCGCAAAGTTTAAACAGAAGAGCAAGCACTAGATAAACAAGGCCTGCACACGCTACGCCAATAGAAGCGTACGGAAACATTTCCGGATTTCCGTTTGCAACCGCTGCATATCCGCCTAAAAAAGCAAAGGAGGATCCCAAAAATGCGGGAACTTTCCCCTTTGTTAAAAGATGGAACAACAATGTTCCCAAACCTGCCATTAAAAGCGTTGTTGCAATATCCAGCCCCGTTAACAGCGGAACCAAAACGGTTGCTCCGAACATAGCAAAAGTGTGCTGACAACCTAAAATCAGCATTTTTCCGACGCCAAGTTCTGTGGCATTATAAATGCCAACTTCGCCGACTTGCTTCTTACTCATATTACCTCTCCTTTTTGATATTGTTTTTTGAATAAGTTGTCTGCGCAAAAAAATAAGCCTGTGGATCACAGACGTAACAGCATAGGCATAATTTCTCACACTGAACAGACAGGATTTTCACTATTCCGCTGACTTTTCTGCGCCATTTCCAGGCAACGTATTCAACTGCTAATAAGTATAACATATTCTTTCAGATTTGTAAAGTTTTTTCTGTAATTTTTGCAACAAAAAAGACAATTCCTGTCGAATTGTCTTTTTTAGATATATACACCTTCTCAGGCTTTTGTAATTTCTAACACTTTATATTTAAAATTCTCATCACCGACAGATATTTCAAACTCTTCATCTGCTTTTTTGCCAATGAGTGCCTTACCTATCGGAGAAGCGTCTGAGATTTTCCCATTGCGAACATCCGCCTCTTTGGAGCCTACAATACAGTATTCCACTTCTTCTTCAAACTCGTAATCATAAAGGCGAACTTTACAACCAATGTATACCGCGCTGTTATCTGCATCTGAAACATCTATTACAACCGCGCGTTTTAAATCGCTCTCCATTTCGGCTATCTTCGCTTCAACGCGAGCCTGTTCATTTTTGGCTTCATCGTATTCAGAATTTTCAGACAGATCTCCGTACGACATCGCTTCCTTGATTCTTGCAGAAACTTCCTTTCTTTTCACGGTTTTCAAATATTCCAGTTCCTGCTCCATTTTTTTTAAGCCTCCGGCTGTCATTTTAACCTGCTCAATCCGACTCATAACTCTATCTCCTTCTCTAAATACATCTTAAAATATTATAATCATTATCCAAAGTTTTGTCAATACTTTTATTTTGATATTTCTCCTATAATTTTTACCATTCCATTTTGGAACAAATCAACCGTATATCCGTTGTCCATTATAATTTTAAGTATTTCCATGAGCGGTAAATTTTTAAATTTGCTGTAAGGATAGTTAAACCGAATAACAATATCGGAATACTCCTTGCCCGTTGCCGTTTCATATACTGTGATATCTTCTGATACACGTATTAAATAATCCTCTTGCGGTTGACTGTTTAGATCTAAGTTCTTAACATGGGTGGGCAAACCAATGCTCGAATATAACCCTTCCAGTAATTCCTTCATTTCCCGGCTTTGAACCGCGTAAATTGTAACAATTCTGAATCGTGAAGCAAATAAAACAATCAGCCTTTTTAAAAGCGACGTTACGCCGAGTGAAACAATTGCTGTTTGCGTATATGCTGCCGCATGCG